>JALTPW010000045.1 GCA_026999335.1 Chromatiales bacterium | reverse complement strand
TGTCTACAGAATACACAAATACTATAACTTTACAAGGCAATCCAACGAGAATTACATGGGTATACTTTGAGCCTGAAAACGCCAATAATCGAACAAAAACCCATGAATATCTGGAGGTTAGAGCGTCAATGAGAAAGATTCTCATTCGAACTTCAGTTTAATTTCGAAGCCCGATTGTCGAAAGGCAGAGTTTATGCCTTGATGTTAGATTCTTCGTGAGCCTCGTGGTGGATCATCAGCAAATTTCCTGATCGTGCGGAACAGCTACAATAATTTATCACTATTCAGCTCACCGCAGAGACACGGAGAAATTGGCGATAAAAAGCACTTAATGATAGAAAAAGGCAAGGCTTGATGTGCTCACCTATGCTTTTTCCAGACTTTCATCCGATTAATGTATTCTCTATGCCCTTTAGAGAAAATTAACAATAAATAGTGTTAACAATTTAAGAAAGCGTTAACACTCATTTTTGCCCACCATTCCGACATGCCTCAGAATGAAAAATCAACCAGAATACCCCTGCCATGATCATGATTATTCCGCATAAATCATGATATTAACCCAGAAAACACCCACCCTAAGCGAAGCTCAAAGCACTCCAAGTTAGTCAAACCCTTTCCCTGTATATCATTTTCCTTATTCTGCATATCGCCGAGAGACTCCAGGCTGCATGACTGCCTGGTTAATACATTTCCATATCATCCATCTCCCCATCTACACATCGCCTTGCAGCAGGTGTCTCCATTTAAAGACAGCATCATTTCCATATTTTTCAATGAGTTATGATAAACCTATGACTTACATGTGTATTTATATGGCGACACATTGATAATACCTCAACATACCTCTCTCATGCCTAACTAGACATATATGACTGACACAAAAGAAGAAAATTAAAAATGGCGTGAAATGTGCATTTAGAAAGACCTTCAGTACGGCATGGCGACATCGAGTAATACGCAATCAAATCAAACCAATGTGATTCTAGTGAGGAAAGAAAGACCATGAAAACCACTAACGCTAAAGTGAGACCGATAAAGGGAGGTATTCATCATGTTTAAACGACTGCTACTCCAACTATGTGCGCTCATCGTGGCAGGAGGAATGAGCACCGTGACCTTGGCAAACGTACCTGCTCCCCCGGTCAACCAAAATATCGGTATTCCGGATGGGGTGTTCAACGACCTGGTGAGGGAAAACTGCTGGTATTGCCATATCCCCGTCCGCTTGACCCCGCAAGATCTGGAGGACATCGGTTGGATTTTTGCGCCGCCGCAAGTCAAGCCGGGAGTCATTACTGACCGCCATCACTTTCGGGTAGGAACCGTCATTCAGGATCCCACGGATTCCCCGTTCGGCGTACCGGGCGAAAACTATCAATGCCTCGACTGCCATATCATTGAGTACAACCCTGATGTCGGGTATTTCGAAATCGTCGACAACTTCAGGAACTGTTTGAACTGCCATCAGCAGATTCCGGGGCAGGCATCCGTCCACCACCTGACGGCACCGGCTCAGGCGCTCAACTGCATGCACTGCCACGGTGCCCGCATTGATAACCCGGGTGATGGCCACTACATCCCCATCGGTCGTACACCGACATTGGTCACACCGCGCACCAGCAGCGGTAAAGGGCCTAACGGCGAGGGCGCTTGCGACTTCTGCCATAACGAGGGTACCGACGATGTGACCGGACGCTTTATACCCACAAATGATGTAAACCATCACAGCACAGGTATCGGCCAACCCGGTATTTCGGATCTCGACTGCACCATTTGCCACGACCAGATGAACACAGACTGGGCAATTCGCCGCTGCCAAGACTGCCATGGCATAAAGTCGATTCACAATATCCAGTTCGATT
>JALTPW010000044.1 GCA_026999335.1 Chromatiales bacterium | reverse complement strand
TCACCGGCCAGTCCGGAGAGAGCACATGAAGGCGGGCTTCAACGTCCGCGGTTTTTACACCCTGTTTGCCAAGGAGGTGCGGCGCTTCCTCAAGGTGACGGTGCAGACCGTGCTCACGCCGATGGTCACGGCGTTGTTGTTTCTGCTGGTGTTCGGTCAGGTGCTGGAGGCCCACGTCGAGGTGTACGCGGGGGTCAACTATTCGGCCTTTCTGATTCCCGGCCTGATGATGATGTCCATTATTCAGAATGCCTTCGCTAACAGTTCCTCCAGCATTATCCAGTCGAAGATGACCGGCAACCTGATCTTCGTGCTGCTGGCGCCTATCTCCAGCCTGGAATTCTTCGCGGCCTTCGTGCTCGCTGCCGTGGTGCGCGGCCTGTTGGTGGCGCTGGCGGTGTACGGGGTGGCGGTGTTGTTCATTGACCTGCCTCTGACCCATCCCTGGGCGATTGCCGTATTTGCGATGCTCGGCAGCGCCACCCTTGGCGCGCTGGGGGTGATTGCCGGCATCTGGGCCGACAAATACGACCAGCTGGCCGGCTTCCAGAATTTCTTTATTCTGCCCCTGTCTTTCCTCAGCGGAGTGTTCTATTCCATTCATGCCCTGCCGGAGATATGGCAGCAGATTTCACATTTTAACCCCTTCTTTTATCTCATCGACGGCTTTCGTTGGGGCTTTTTCGGCCAGAGCGATGCCGGTGTGGTCATGAGCCTGTCGGTGTCACTGGGATTTCTGTTTGTGCTCAGTGGGCTGGCTCTGTATCTGTTGTTCAAGGGTTACAAAATCAGGCGCTAGACGGTATCCTGTGCGCCTGAATTTATACGCGGCTTTACGGCTTTACGCCGTTTCGTGTTTGTGGAGTACCGAGGAGTACCGATGGAAAACAGCGAAGTCGAAAAGCTCATCAAGGCCGGCCTGCCCGATGCCACGGTGCGCGTCAGCGGCGAGGGCTGCAATCTGGAAGCAGTGGTGGTCTCGCCGCATTTCGAAGGCAAACTGCCAGTGGCGCGGCAAAAGCTGGTCTATGCTGCTCTCGGCGACCTCATCACCAGCGGCGCCCTGCACGCAGTGACCATCAAGGCCTATACGCCGGAGCAATGGTCGCAGGTGGCATCCGTCTGATTGTCACGGCACAGACCACGATGCACGAATAACGGCCACCCGCTTCGGTGGCTTTTTTGCTTTTTGTCGCACAGGTAACAGCAGCGCATGGATAAATTGATCATCACCGGCGGCGCCTGTCTGGAGGGCGAGATTCGCATCTCTGGCGCCAAAAATGCCGCCCTGCCCATCCTTGCTGCAACCTTGCTGGCCGATGGCCCCATGACCGTGGGCAATGTGCCGCACCTGCAGGACATCACCACCACCATGGAGCTGCTCGGCGCCATGGGCGTGCGTCTGGTGATCGACGAGAAGCTGGCCATCGAATCCGATACCTCCACCCTGAAGCACTGCGTCGCACCCTATGAGCTGGTGAAGACCATGCGCGCCTCCATTCTGGTGCTGGGGCCACTGCTGGCGCGCTTTGGCGAGGCCGATGTCTCCCTGCCCGGTGGTTGCGCCATCGGTAGTCGGCCGGTGAACCTGCACATCGACGGGCTGCGGGCCATGGGGGCCGAGATTTCGGTGGAGAACGGTTACATCAAAGCCAAGGCGGCGCGTCTCAAGGGCGTTACCATCGTGCTCGATATCGTCACCGTTACCGGCACCGAAAATCTAATGATGGCGGCGGCGCTGGCCGATGGCACGACGATTCTGGAGAATGCCGCACGCGAGCCGGAGGTAGTGGATCTGGCCGACTGTCTCAATGCCATGGGCGCGAAGATCAGTGGCGCCGGTACCTCCGCCATCACCATCGAGGG
>JALTPW010000043.1 GCA_026999335.1 Chromatiales bacterium | reverse complement strand
CCGCTCTGGCACATCTACAAAAGAAAGTGGACTCAGATTCTCTCGAATCACGGAATATTTGTAGCCAGACGTGAAACACGCTTGTTCACATCTTCAAAGGGCTGTAAATAGGCAAGGTGTAGCATGACAAAGAAGGCCTGCTCAAATGAATCGGCAATCGCTGCTGCGATATCGAGAGCCCAAGCGCTGGCGCTTGACTCAAATGCCGATACTATCGCCAAGGGAAGCGGCTGCCGCGCTTGCTTGGCAATAGCCACTGGTTTCGTACTGCAAGGTGATAAACCGCCGAGGATGCGCTTGATCGCTGTGTCATTAATGATCTTCTGGCCTGAGCGGTTTGTTCAGCGCTTGGGCGAGAAACATCGACAATGTTTCCGTGGGGAGAAATTGCCGTTCTCGGTATGTCTCGGGGAGTAGCTCCTCGACCTTTGATAGCATCTCAGGCCCGGTGAGCAGATTAAAAAAGCGATAGGTGTCGCTCGTGTTTGCGATAGCTTGTCTGCGTTGTTGTGTCCTGCGGGCAAGTTTGTTATTAGTAGTCATGAAAGCTGGCTCCCGGGGGGGAGTGGATTGTTTCGTCACAATCAGCTTGCCGCCGGATCGGCTTTATTTTCCATTAACTTGGTCAAAACCACCGTCTTTAGACGGTGCTTTGATTTTCATGTTTTGACGCATGCGCGCTGATGACGGTGCGAGGTTGATGACGTTAGTCATCAGCACCGAATGCGCTAACCCACCTACTTTAGTCGGTGGTAGTTTAGTTCTTTTAAATTAATGACTTAGGCTTGTCTTGGTGCCGTTCGGGGCAGGCCACAATTATTCGGTTTTAATTATGCTCTGTCTCCTGTATTCGTACTGGGGAGAGAAATTAAACAGCAAAGCTGATTATGTTATATCTACTGCTTGATAGGGATTGGCCAATTGTCACGATCACAACAAACAGGCAATGAAATTATGCAATATCAAGCAGTGATTCCTTTATTGATAATGAGCACTTTGCTGATAATGACCGCTTTGATAGGAATAATGAGGATATAATGGTGTTATTGAAATTATCTGTCAACGAAGCCCGCGTAATCGGTTGCCTGATGGAAAAATCCGTCGTCACACCGGAACAATATCCACTCACGCTTAATGCTTTGACCAACGCCTGCAATCAAAAATCCAGCCGTAACCCTGTAATGTCCCTGGAGCCAGGTATGGTGCAGCGTACCGTCCGTGACTTGGAAGCCAAACACCTGGTGCGCGTTGAGGAGAATTTCAAGAGTGGGGTTGAGAAATTCAAACAGCTCTTATGTAACACGCAATTTGGCGAATATCAATTTGACTCCTCTCAGTTCGCTCTTGTTTGCCTATTATTGCTGCGTGGTTCTCAAACGCCTGGGGAGCTGAGGGCACGCAGTGGTCGGCTGCATACCTTCGCCGACAATGTTGCTGTCATGAATTCCCTTGCCGGGTTGATCGAGCGGGATGGTGATCCATTGGTGGTGAAGCTGCCGCGCACACCCGGGCGAAAAGACGCAGAGTACATGCATCTGTTCTCCGGCCCCATTGAAATTGAAGCACAGGTTAGCCAAACACAGACTATGGTTGACACCAGGCCTTCAGAGCAGGGGGGGATGCTTGATCTGGCACAGAGGGTCAGCAAGCTGGAAGCTGAAGTCGCCGAGCTCAAAGAGCAATTAAAGACGCCACCATAATTGGCCCAATGATCAGATGCTCATAATCAGGAGATGAGTTTTAAATATTTAGTAAAGGGGTCAGAGCCCTTTAATGGGCGAAGAAGCTGGGCTAATACACCATCAAGGCCATTTTGACGGGTTCAGTGTTCCTGTGGTGTTTCGTTGTACCAACAGTAGGCGCTTTGGG
>JALTPW010000042.1 GCA_026999335.1 Chromatiales bacterium | reverse complement strand
GATTTCGAGGACTGAAGTGGCGGCGCGTTAGCTTTCAGACCACACAGGGGTCGTATCACTTATTTAGAAGTGTTCTTAGGCCTGCGGCTTGCGGGCATGCTTGGGCCGGAAGGCCTTGAGCAGCTCATCGTCGGTCTCCAGATACGGCCCCTCGATGAGATCAATGCAATAGGGCACCGCAGGGAACACCGCATCCAGACAATCGGCGATGGCCGAGGGTTTGCCCGGTAGGTTGATCAGCAGAGAGCGAGCGCGGATACCGGCGATCTGCCGCGAGAGGATGGCGGTGGGGACGAACTGCAGGGAGACCGTGCGCATCTGCTCGCCGAAGCCATCGAGGATTTTTTCGCACACCGCTTCGGTGGCCTCGGGGGTGATGTCGCGGGGCGCCGGGCCGGTGCCGCCGGTGGTGACTACCAGGCAGCAGCCTTCTTCGTCGCACAGGGCCTTCAGCGCCGCCTCCACCTGATCCTGCTCGTCGGGCACCAGCCGGGCCACCGCCTGCCAGGGGGTGGTGAGGGCCTTTTCCAGCCACTCGCGGATGGCCGGGCCACCCAGGTCTTCATATTCACCGCGGCTGGCGCGGTCGGATACGGTGACGATGCCGATACGAACGTCTTGTTGACTCATGATGCCTCTGTCTATTGGTGTGTGGGGTGATTGTCTGGACTCAACGGGTCAGCTTGTTGTCTTTCATCCGCTGTGGCGGGTTGGCCTCGGTGCTGGTGCAGTCGCCCGCGAATCTATCTGTAGGATGCCGGTGAGCTGGTGAACCACGGTATTTTCAACGCAAAGGCGCGAAGACGCAAAGTAGTAGGGTGGGCACGTTTTTTGTGCCCACGCAGAGCGAGATATTCGGATTGCACGTGGGCACAGAAAACGTGCCCACCCTACCAGACTGGTTAGGCATTTCCAATTACCGCAAAATATAAACCTGCCACACCTATAAAAACACCTATAATTCCCGCAATAGAGCCCCAGTAGGTAAACTTAATTTGTCGTGAGAGATTTTGTTGATTTTCTGAATAAAGATCACTCAACGAAGATGCTAGCTGAGATATTTGCTCTTGCTTATCACCAGAGTTTGAATCCAACCTATTTAATTGAATGCTAATGTTTTCTGGAAGCTCTGAGTAAGGTTCCTGCTTTTGATGTTTAGCTATTAATTCACGAATCACATCAACATTTTTTGATAGTTCATCATCTTCGCCAGATATTGCTTCAGAGTGCATAATACGCAAACTAAATAATATTGCCTTTCGATCTTGTGACCATCTTTCTGCAATGTGTTGCATATCATTATATGTAAGATGGTTTTTTATTATTCCAAGTCTCACCTGTTTCCTAAACTGTTTTCTCCAGTTATTTTCAGCCTTTTCTTTTAGAACAGGTAGTATGCTAAAAAACAACCCGACTACTGCGCCTACTATAAGTGCGGCTATTCCCGTAAATACTGGTACTACTTCTGTACTCATTTTCTATATTGCCTAACAGTTGTATTGAACGGACGTCCGTATAAGTCAATATCCTTGACGATGTGTGACAAGCGTATACATGAATACCCTCCAGCTGCAAGGGAGAAATGCGCATGGGGCGGTGCATAAAAAAACCGGAACACCCTTTTGCAGAGGGTGTTCCGGTTTGTCATTTCAGGGGGGCTCTCCGTGTCCTCCGTGCCTCTGTGGCGAACCCAATCAGCGCGTCAGCTTCTTGTATTTCATCCGATGCGGCTGGTCGGCCTCGGCACCAGGGCCACCGCATTAAAATCAGCTTGAAAACATAACCTTAGCGCGATAGCGGTCATTCCACGCAGCTTTTCTCCTTTTCTTGGCGAGACTGAGCGAAGATGACTCCTGCTGAAATAAGTTCATAC
>JALTPW010000041.1 GCA_026999335.1 Chromatiales bacterium | reverse complement strand
CTCCAACATAACCATGAGTGTTGGCATAATGGCCAGTGTCAGCGGCACCTGAATATTGATAATACTGCCACGACCTAGTTCTGAATCGATCACCACGGTGCCGTTCAACTGTTCGATGCGAGTCTTGACCACATCCATGCCCACGCCGCGCCCGGAGACATCGGAAATCTCTACCTTGGTCGAAAAACCGGGGGCAAAGATCAGGTTGTAACAATCACGGTCTTCCAGGCGGGCAGCGGCTTCCTCATCCATTAACCCCTTGACCACGGCCGCCTCTCGCAAGACGTCGGGATCCATACCCTTGCCGTCATCCTGGATCGTCAGGGCGATATGATCGCCTTCCTGTTCGGCGCTCAGAATCACCGAGCCGGCGCGTGGTTTGCCGGCCTTGATACGATCCTCCGGCGACTCGATACCGTGATCGACGGCATTGCGCACCAGATGCACCAATGGATCGGCCAGCGCCTCCACCAGGTTTTTGTCCAGGTCGGTCTCTTCACCCTGCATTTCCAGGCCGACTTCTTTTTTCAGGCTGCGCGCCAGATCCCGCACCACGCGCGGAAACCGGCCAAAGACCTTTTTAATCGGTTGCATGCGGGTCTTCATCACCGCCGACTGCAGGTCGGCCGTCACCACATCCAGGTTGCCGACAACCTTGCTCAGCTCTTCATTCTGGGTGGTCAATTCCAGTGTCGCCATGCGATTACGCACCAATACCAGCTCACCCACCAGATTCATGATGTCATCGAGACGCTTGGTATCCACCCGCACCGTGGTTTCGGCCGTGGCGGATTCCTTGGCGGGCGCTTTGGCCTTAGCCTTTGCTGCAGATTTGTTTTCTTCTGCAGGTTTGCTTTCTTCCGTCGCCGCCGCAGGCTTGTTTTCTGGCGCAGGTTCACTTTCCGTCTTTTGCGACGAGGTCTCGCCAACAGCCTTGGCGGCCGATGGCGCACCCGCAGGTTTTCCCGGGCCATGCAGCTGATCCAGCAGGGCCTCGAATTCATCTTCACTGATCTCTTCATCGGCAGACGCCGGGATCGGCATTGGCGCTTTCGCCGCAGGGGCTTCGTTGGCTGTGGTGCCCGCAGGTTTGTCACCCGGCACACCGCTGTGCTTGCCTTCACCATGCAGTTGATCCAGCAAGGCCTCGAATTCTTCCTCGCTGATTTCTTCACCGTCACCCGCCACAGCGGGTACCGCCACATCGGTGGAGTCGAGCAACTGATCGAAGGCCTCATCCGCCGCATCGGTGGTGACGGTTTCTGCCGGCGTCGCGGCGGCCTCAGGGGCGGCGGTTCCGGCATCCCCTTTGAGTTTGAGCAGATTTTCAAGATCCAGCAACATACTGGCCTCGGCATGCTCCGGCTCCTGCCCGCCGCGCAGGGTGTCAAACTGTGTGTTCAACACATCCAGCACCGGCAGCATGATATCCATCAGCCGCGAATTGACACTCAACTCATCGTTACGCAGGGCGTTGAAGACATCTTCGGCACGGTGGCAAAGACCCACCATCGCATCGAGACTGAGAAAACTGGCGCCGCCCTTGATGGTGTGAAAACCACGAAACACGGCATTCAGCAATTCCTTGTCATCGGGGCGCTGCTCAAGATCGACCAGCTGCTCGTTGAGTAATTCGAGGATCTCTCCGGCCTCAACCAGAAAGTCCTGCAAGAGTTCTTCGTCGTCATCAAACGCCATGATCGTTCCTCAGAAACCCAGACTCGATAGCAAATCATCCACTTCGTCCTGTCCGGACACCAGATCACTCTTGCCCACGCCTGGGATTGCCGGGCCTGCGGCCTCGATATCGGGCTTTTTGTCTTTACCCGTATCCTTTTCTTCCGCGCCTGAAAATTTTGTTCCGGTGATACGCACCA
>JALTPW010000040.1 GCA_026999335.1 Chromatiales bacterium | reverse complement strand
GTGCGAAAGAGGGGATATGCCAGAGCGTGACCGGTGTCACAAAGCGTCAGAAACTGACCAAAAGTGCCGATCCATGACAAGCGATCAGTTTTTGACCTTCAGCACGATAGGATCGATGTTCGCGGCACGCAGACGGCCACGCACCTTATCCATCTCGCGAGCACTCGTAAAGGGGCCAATGCGCACCCGATGCCAAGTCTGGGTATCGTTAACGGTAACGCGCTGGATCTGCGATTCGATGTTCATCAGGGCCAGCTGAGCGCGCATGCGATCGGCCTCCCCGAATTTACGGAAAGAGGCCGCCTGCAAGTAGTACAGTACCCTTTCAGCCGGCTCCTTTTCACGCTCGGCGGCAAGTTCCTGATCGGGGATCAGTACTTCCATTTCCGGTAGCAGATTATAGAAATCAAAACGTGGTTTCTGGGTCTCCTGGGCCTGTTCCGACTCCACTTTCTTCTCCACCGGCTCAGCGGAATGCCCCCGGTCGACCACCGGTGCAGCCTTGTCTTTTGTGGCGGAAAAGTCTTTCAGATACACCAGCAGAGCGACGAACAGGCCGATGGCTAAACCCGCTAACAACCACACCCAACCGGGCGTGGCCGCAGGGGCCTTTTTTTTCTTTTTCGGCGCCGCGCCGGGCTTGGGGGTGTTTTTGTAGTCTCGGGTCACATGGACTCCGGTGCGGACACACCCAGCAGATTGAGGCCATTGGCAAGCACCTGGCGCACGGCACGGATCAGGCACAGGCGGACATCACGCAAGACCGCATCACCGACCAGAAACTGGTGCGCGTTGTAGTAGGTATGGAGTTCGTTGGCCAGATCACGCAGGAAATGGGCCAACTGATGCGGCTCGTGGTTCAGTGCCGCCGCCTCCAGCACCTCGGGGTAGCGGGAAAGGCGTGTCAGCAAGGCTTGCTCGTGTGTTTCCGTGAGTTGCGCAAGATTGGCAAGCCCCTGTTTTTCATCGTGTTCCAGACCCTTTTCGCCCATCTGCCGCAACACGCTGCAGACCCGCGCATGGGCATACTGGATGTAATACAGCGGGTTGTCGCTGCTCTGTGATTTGGCCAGCTCCAGATCGAAATCCATGTGTTGTTCACACTTGCGCATCACATAAAAAAAGCGCGCCGCATCGTCACCCACCTCGGCGCGCAGCTCACGCAGGGTGACGAACTGACCGGAGCGGGTGGACATGGGCACCTTCTCCTTGCCGCGGTAGAGAATGGCGAACTGCACCAGCAACACATCCAGCCTATCGGCATCGTCACCGAGAGCGGTCAGTGCGGCCTTCACGCGCGGCACATAGCCATGGTGATCGGCGCCCCAAACGTCGATGACGCGCTCGAAACCGCACTCCAGCTTCTGCATGTGATAGGCGATATCGGAGGCAAAATAGGTCGTCTGGCCGTTGTCACGCACCACCACACGGTCTTTCTCGTCACCGAATACAGAGGAGCGGAACCACCATGCACCGTCTTTTTCATACAGATGCCCCGCTTCCTTGAGGCGTTCGATGGCACGACCTACAGCGCCGGACTCGGTCAGCGAGCGTTCGGAAAACCATTTCTCGTAGACCACGCCGAAGCCTTCCAGGTCTCGGCGGATATCGTCGAGGATGCTGTTGAGGCCGGCGTCGAAAACCTGCCGGTAGGCGGCCTCGCCGAGCAGTTCCTTGGCACGGTTGACGAGTGCGTCGATGTACTGCTCTTTATCACCGCCCTCGGGCTCATCGGCGGGCAAATTGCTAAACACGATCTCGGCATCGTGACGATAAGCATCACCGTGCTCGCGGTGCAGGTCGGCGGCGATGTCCCATACATAGTCGCCCTTGTAACCATTGGCAGGGAAGGCCAGCGTTTCACCGCACAGGCCGAGG
>JALTPW010000039.1 GCA_026999335.1 Chromatiales bacterium | reverse complement strand
GGCCCGCCCCACGGTGTCAGCAGGCAGATCGCGGATGGTCCGGGCGGTGAATCTCCGGGTGTCCCATCAGGTCGCAGAAATCGAATCCGTTTCGTGGGCATCAGAATCAGTGATGCCTGCGGCTCGATGCTCTCTTGCCACCATGTGGTGTCTGGTGCGTGCGGGACAAGACAGGCAATGAAATACCCGGATTGGGCAAATTCCTTCGCCCTCCGTGTCCACCTGTTGAGATTGCCGCGACTGTATGGCGGGTTCATCCATGCCATGCCTGTGCCGGCATAGCCAAGTTGTACTCCCGACACGTATTCTTCATCCATTATGCGCTCCCATGACACGTCAAATGCATTTTGACAGATACCTCCTGGACCAAAAAACGGCGTTGCTTTGGATGTTTCGGCTGTCGCGCAAACATCCAGCACAACAGGCATTCCGATTCGTTTCACGACCGCATCCACGACCTCCTGCGGCGTCTCCCACAGGCCCTTGTCGTCAAGGGGTGTGTTGGTGGCTGCGCGTGGTTTCATTCGCCACTCCAGCAGATCACTTCATGAATACCATCCAATGTGTCATCCCCTTACGCCCAGACACCTGACCAAAAAGAGGCTGCGTGCCTGCAAGAGAAACAACCTCGTTAACTTTCACATGCGTTTCGTTCCACTTGAATATTAATACACCATCCTCCTTCAGCACCCTAAAGCACTCCCTAAATCCACATCGCAAATCGTTTCGCCAGTCATCAGACAGCTTTCCATACTTTGCAGCCATCCAGCTTTTTGCTCCCGCCCTCTCAAGATGTGGCGGATCAAAAGCGACCAATCGAAATGATCTATCAGGGAATGGCAGATTGCGAAAATCGGCTACTAAATCGGGGTCGATAACGAGCGTCCTTGTTCCGTCTGGTCTATGCGATCTATCTGTTACCGTGACAACTTCCCTGCGAATATCGCTATAGATTACAGACGGGTGGTTCTTATCAAACCACATCGACCTACACCCGCAGCATACGTCAAGAACATTTTTCATAAACGCTTGCCCCTCCTCCTCATCGTCTCCTCCAGGCCCTCGATCATTTCGTCAATAGAGATCATGAGCGTGTCGCGCTTCTCGCACGACCTCTCCCATGGATTTGCGCTTACGGCGCTTGATTGTCTTGTGTCTAGTCATCCAGTGTACCCCTCAAAACAGTGTGAAGTTTCATACATACATCATGAACCACTTACGCTTGCGATACTTCGCCTGGCGCCGCATCAATCCGTCTTTTTGCCATTTGTGCAGGCGCTTGAACAGCCTCGCCTTTGTCTCTGCATACATCTCGTGATTGTTTGCCAGACGGCGGCCATGACTGAATGCGCGCGCAAGAATGGCGCGGATCTTGTAGCGTTCGTATGGCTTCCATGGTCGGTGGTTCATTTCTCCCTCTCGATCTTGTACAAGGCATCTTGCCAGTTGGGATTGGGTTCGTCTACGGCAATGAACTTTGCAGGATGTCCGATCCAAACGCCCGAGTTATCTTTAATACGCGGTTCCATCTTATAGACAAACCAGCTACCATCAATATCCTGTGCCATCCATTCCGCCCAATCCGGAATGGGAATATTGATCGTAAAAGTTATGTAGTGCGTACACATCACGCAACATCCTTTCCTTTTACATAATCCTGCCGCAGATGCTCAAATAAATCGAAAAGCAGGCGCTTCGTCGGAGACTTCCTCCATCCTTGGCGCATCAGCTCGATGCGGATACGCGCGCCGTAAGGGACTGCGGCGGCCTCATCTGCCGTCGGGATTCGATAGCGTGGAACTATGCTCTCTACGTCCCGTGCACCCACGATCTGCAGTGACCAATGGTCATTGCATCGGGATACGTAGCGCTCGCCGCATACCGTGGAAGTAGTAATCTTGAGCATGGTCAGGTCCGGCGCGTGCTCGTCCAGGAACCCGAAGGAGTCATTGATGGTGAACTCGATGCTGTTATGCCCATAGTCGTCCGTGGCCGTGACCTTGATGGGCTCGCCGCGGGCAAGGGCTTCGGTCTGTTCCTCGTCGAGACGCACAAAGGCGTAGTGGTTGATTGACATTGTCAGTCCTCCTCTCCTGTTGACAGCTTGTGGACTTCTACCCGCGTTCGATGAATGTTGTCGATGCACTCCTCGCACAGCATTGGATGTGGTAAGCCGGCGACAACCATGATTCCACATTCTGGGCAATGGTACATGCCAATAGGGCCTTTGGTCCGCCTGGGTTCTGGACAAGGCGCATAGAACAACGGGCCCTCACGGAAGCATTTTGCGCACATGCCATGCTTGCTATCTGGAATGTTGTCGGTAGTATGCATGGTTAGTCCTCGTCATCCGCTTCGTTGTCTGATTGACAAATCTCTCCAGCCCAGATCGCTTCTTGGTGAAGGACTGCTGCTGATGGATAGGTGAAGATAGCGTGGCAACGCGTGCAAACGTAGCCAAGAACTGTGCATTCAATGTCGGGTAGTTCAAGAGTTGTCATAACGCAAATCTATCTTATTCGCCAAAATACCATTCATGGAGGTGATCCTTTTCACAAGCGGATGCTGCTCTGTACGCTTTGAAGCCGTGCGCTCGCGGTACCACGAATCAAACGCCTGCCATCCGGGCCACGGACGTAGCCCTCTCCATTACATGTTTGGCACTTTTCACGCTTTCTGACGTAGTACATTTTTGTACCTCCGATATTAAATTGGCGGCAACCTCACCGGCTGCCGGGTTATCTGCTCCCGCTGATCTGCGGCTCGAACAGCGGGGCAGTCCCAAGCACGCTTCCCCTTATTGCTACATGGCGCCCGTCGCAACAAGGGTAGCCGCCGAGTGTGCTGCGTGGATCACCCCACGCCTGCAACCGGCAAGGTTGCCATAACTGGTGGGCCGAGCAGGATTCGAACCTGTAACCAACCGATTATGAGTCGGATGCTCTACCAATTGAGCTATCGGCCCAGGTGCTTCCAGACCCCTGCCGGTAGGGTCTGGAAGCAATATTAAATTACTTCAGGCGCCGGCATGGCCTCCCCTCCATCATCGCTTCTACGGGGCGCTAGCCCCTCCGCTACTAGGAGCCCCACAGGGGTATTAATGCTGCCGCACAACAGTGGGGACGCTGTGCGGCAGTTTTCCGGTCTCTAGCCGGAAAACTGGTGGCGATCCACTGGCTGGCCGTGCCAACGTAGTTACCCGGGCGTCCTTCCCACTATCACGGCTTCGCCCTACTCGTCACGACGTGCCCTCATGCCGTGCTTTCGATCCACCTCACTACGCCGCAGCCAGCTTCACGCCATTGAACTTGTATCGTTTTCCTCCGTTCCAATCTTGTCTAGACATTCTCCACACTGCGGACACCTGCTAATGAGGTTCATTGCGTACCAGTCCGCAACGCGGGTGACATTTGTCCAGCCGTTCCACCAGGTGGCGGCGTCTAGCAACTTGCCGCACGCTGGGCAACGGCAAGTGCTGCGGTGTGCGCCTGGTGGTATTCGCATAGCTGCTACCTCCCACACGCCAAGATGTGATTCGGAAGCGAACGAAATTGAATCAACCTGTGGCACATCGGACACCGCGCAGACGTGCGCGTGATGCCCTTGGCTTTCATGTAGGCTGCCATGGCTTTGTCTTTGTTAGAGCGTTCAGACGACATTGTGTTTCCTCCTCATGTTGGTGGACCGCCCAGTCTATTCGGCATCACCCCACTGGGCTAGGGCGACGAAAGCCATGCCACTGCCGGTGTAGCATGTCT
The DNA here is from genome assembly GCA_026999335.1 of Chromatiales bacterium. Classification (GTDB taxonomy): domain Bacteria; phylum Pseudomonadota; class Gammaproteobacteria; order SZUA-152; family SZUA-152; genus DRQN01. The sequence continues at coordinate 2,329 of JALTPW010000039.1, read as the reverse complement.
ATGCCTTATTGCGGCCCATGACCCCTATCCACCAAACATTACCATCGCTGAAATCACACCAATCACCAGAAGCGCAGACCCTCCGAAAATCACAATATGCGCTATCGTGTCCATCCTCTCGTACTCCCTCATCGCCTGTTCTGTGCGGCGGCGGAGGTATTCGAGGTCTGAGTCAATCTGGCTGACTTTTCGCATTACCTATCCCCTGCGTCTTCCAAGTCATGCCAATACAGCATGGCATAGTCCATGTCGTGCATTTCCTCGAGCGCATGTTTGTGCAGCTCTTCCTCTCTCCGAGAATTATGTGCATCACGCGAATGCTGCATTTGGGCATGATGCGTTTTAAATGTCTTCCCGCATTTGCGGCAACGATATAACACAATCAGTCCTCCTTCATGGCTTATAGGTTCCGTCTCCAGAGTTCAGGGCCTCATTAAGTCAGTCAGGAGCTTTCTGTGCTTCTTCTAACGCATCGGCCATCTTTGAAAGTAACTTCGCCATTTCTGGGGCGGCTGCCATAAGAGCAGCATCACATTGCATGGAATAGTGATAATAACCCCTGTCATCATCCCATACCGTTTTGGCTATAGTCCAAAATGCGCGAGAGTAGATGGAATACATATTCTCACCACAATTGACTATGCGCCACGGCCCTGGAGTTGTGCCGCCAGCGAGTTTCGCCAGCTGACGGGCACGGATGATGAGGTCGTCAGTCGTCATCAGTCCGCCACCCTGCGCCATCCCTCCGGAGTCTGCTCGCCCTGGCGATTGATCCGCCAGATCCCAGGTGGGATCAGAACGGTCTTATGAGTATCGAATGAGCGCAGGTGTCGCAGCTCCGTCGGCTCGTGCACGTGGAGATACGCCATAAACGGATCATTAGCAGACTGGTACAAATCGCACGTCGTCGCATCCACGACGTGATGGTGTCCGGTCTCTGAATGGGCCACGACGTGCTCGCTCTCCGAGTCGTGCTTGTCGAATCCAGCCGGGATCTCATCGACCGGAGTGAACAGAATATCGCCTTGCGCAAACTGCCCTTTCGCTTCAATCATTTTCATGTCCTCACTGTTGGGTTGTATTCATTGACCGGCACGCCATAAGACAGAGCTCCGGCCTCCTTTGCGGTCGTTGCGTCCTCGTGCGCAAGAATGACTACAGTTCTGCCCGTCCCGCACTTGGCACGCAAAAACTTCTGGGGTCCGTGATCTGGTAGGTCTGCAACAAGCAATTCCCCAAAATATGGATTTGGATCTTTGTCGATCACCTCGGCACCGATCTCGTCAAGTATCTTATCCCACCCCACGATCTCACACGCAGCGCGCCGTTGCTCAACATTGTCCCATGTTATTGCATCCTTGGCGCTTGGCGGATTGCCTTTGATCCAATCCCCAGGGATTCTCACTCCGTGCCATGCATACACAGGGAATCCATCTCGATATAGGATCGCAGGCCCGGCTGCGTTGTGCAGCAGATTTCTGTCATCGAAATGTACCTCTTTATGTCGATGTTGTAGTATGCACACATTCTCGTAAGGCGCCCACCATCCGCATACCTGTGCGAGATCCATAAGTGGTTTTAAAGAGGCTACCAGATTTATGTATCCGAGTGATCCGATACAATCATAGAATCCGAGCCAGTTAGCATCGTGTGATCCGTAAACCTGGGCCCGAACCTGGTCCCACACCTGGTCCCGCACATGGTCACCCACCTGGTCCCGCACATGGGCCCCCACTTGGGCCCCCACCTGGTCCCACACCTGGTCCCACACCTGGTCCCACACCTGGTCCCGCACCTTGGCCTGCACCTTGGCCCGCACCTTGGCCCACACCTGGTCCCACACCTGGTCCCGCACCTTGGCCCGCATATCGGCCCCATATTTCAACGATGCTGACATTACAGCACACGACACAGGACTATCCGCAAGCAAAAACAATATTGGGGGCTCCAGACCGGCTTGTTTATATGCACGGGATGCGGCATCTTTTGCGGCCTCGAAATCGCACGGCTCGCAAGACAACCCTATGCGCAGCCATTTCTCACGCATTTCATCGCATACTTGTTGTATTTCTTCCCTATTCATATTCCCTCTCCGCTATTTCCAGTGCGCGGCGCGTTGCTTCCCCGATGACGTGATGCCGGACAATATCAAGCAGCACATTGCCGGCGGTCGTCGCGTCTCCTTCGCACAGGGCCTGCACCATGATGACTTGCTGGACATCCGTGGCTTCTGCAACAGCCTCAATCACGGCATCCTCATATCCCCAGTCATGGATGACCTCGGCGATGCAGTCGTCAAGGTATTGCTCGGCGGCCTCAGCGATCTGCT
>JALTPW010000038.1 GCA_026999335.1 Chromatiales bacterium | reverse complement strand
TGAAGCTGGGCGTGTTGAGGTGCCAGCGAATCACCGTCAGGCCCTGCTCGTTGGCGATCTGCGCCGCCGCCTTCACCGGCCCCTGCTGCATGCCAGCGATGGCCGGCAACAAAAATAATGAAATGCCCAGCGCCGATACCACACCGCTGGCCAACAGCTTGTCGCCCAGGACGAAGCGCCGTTCACCCATACAGAAGATGGTGAACATGATGGCGGCAACGAAGAACAGCCGCCAGGGCAGACCGAAATAAGCCGGATAGTCGGCCAGCATGGCCCGCACATAGTCGTCGTCGATGGCCGGCAGCGCGCCGGCGATGATGTCCGGCAACAACAACAACACGCTGAAAAAAATCAGCTGCGGCAGGAACAGCCACAACCGCGCACGCAGGCCATCGAACTGTATCGCCATGAGAATGAAGGTGCCGGTCAGGCCATACAACACATAGTGCGGCAGCTTAGTGCCGGAAAACGAAAAGAAAGCCAGCACGAACAAAAACCAGATCAAGGCGAAGCGAATCAGCTCGTCCCGCCACAGCGCCTTCACCCGCCACAGGGCGGCAATCAGCACAGCGGTAAACGGCAGCACCGCCACCAGCACCACCGGGATGTAATACAGCAGGCCTCCGCCGTGGCTTTCCATGGGGTCGGAGAAACGGTCGATATTGTGCTTGAAAAAAAAGCCCTGGATGAAGGCGTCGCCTTCTTTCAGGTACTGCACTACGTACCAGGGCAGAGCCACGGCGAGAAACAGGGCGATACCGGCGGGATCGAACACCATGCGCAACCAGGCTTTCAGCTCACGCTGCACGGTGAAGAAAATAAAACTCACCGCCAGCGGCACCAGCACAGCCACCGGCCCCTTGGTGAGAAAACCCAGGCCGATGAGAGCGAAGGTCAGCAGCAGCCAACGCCGCTCACGTTCACGCCAGTAGAGAAACAGGCTGAACATGGCGCCGGCGATAAAGAAATTGAGCAGCGCATCGGCGGTAGCCGCGCGCGACATGATCGACACCGCCAGCGCCGTGGCGGTAATGATGGCGGCAATCAAACCCGTGCGCTCATCACGCACTCGGCGCAGAAAAAACAACACCGCCAGCACCCAGCCAGTGCCGGCCAGCGCCGAGGGCAGGCGGAAAGCGAACTCATTGACGCCGAACAGCGTCACCGACAGTGCCTGAAACCAGTAGATCAGGATCGGCTTGTCATAGCGCGGCTGGCCATCAAGATAGGTGGAAATAAAATCACCGCGCGTGAACATCTCACGCGTCGCCTCGCTGAAGGCGCCTTCATCGAGATCGAACAGCGGCACCGCCCACAGGTTCAAATAAAAGCTGCTAGCCACGGCGATGAACAGCAGCCAGCGCAAGGCCTGTAGACTGAGGGGCTGGGGGGTGATAGAGGTCATGCGCTGAGTGAATCCTTGAGGGTACAATGGCTGCCGACAAAAAATTAAACCGTAGGAGCGGGCCATGCCCGCGATTTGTGCTTGCTGATAACCGGCAATCGCGGGCATGGCCCGCTCCAACGACCGCACAACCACCACCGAGGCGCATTTGCAACCACAGACCCTGCTGAAAACGGCCATCGGCCTGGCCCTGCTCGTCGGCCTGATCGTGCTGGTCGAACGCGTCATCGGCTGGGCCGCCCTGCTGGCACCGTGGCGCACGCTGCCAGCACTCCCGCTGGCGGCGGCCATTATACTGGTATTTTTCACCTACGGCCTGCGCGCCCTGCGCGTGCACGATTACTTTCGCGACGACACCCGCGGCCACTTTGCCACCGTGCTGCGCCTGTCCCTGCAGCACAACCTGCTCAACAACCTGCTACCAGCGCGCAGCGGTGAACTAAGTTTTCCGCTGTTGATGTCCCACCATTTCACC
>JALTPW010000037.1 GCA_026999335.1 Chromatiales bacterium | reverse complement strand
GTAGCAGTTGGAAATCCGCGCCGCTGAGACGGATCAGCTCGCCGGCGTTGCCGGAAGCCAGGTAGACGTGATTCTGATCCAGCAGGCTGTCGTCGATGATGGTCTCGAAACCGTAGGCCTCGCCCAGTGCAGGCAGCAGGCCGGGGGCGCAATCGGCGAACACACCGTGATAGTCAGCGGTATCGGCGGGCTCCAGGCGTCGGTGCAGTTGGCGATTCAGGGTGTTCATGCTAAGGCGGTGAGTGATGGGAAATACCGCCATCAACATGCCACGAATGTCTTTCAGAATCACCGCCTTGGCAATGCTTGCAGAGGGGATCTCCTGGCCCTCAATGAGCAGTTTGCCCTCTGCGCCACGGCTGATGCGGGTGACAGAATAGGGTATATCCTGCGTATCGAGAAAACGTCGAACTGTAATTGAAGTAGACATGTTTTTCCCCACTGCAATTTCCTGCGGTCGTGTTATCCGGGTTTGGCGGGCGGCGTCTGCTCGCCAGAGCATTAGCGGCAGTCCGAGCAAAAAGTTAATGCCTGGGCAAATAGGTATCGCACCGCCAGCAAAAAACCGCAGCAGGTTTGGACGGAATTGCGACGGGTTTGGCTTGATTAGGGGGTGGGTGGCTTTTTCATCAGCTGACGCAGGGTCTCGAGGTTGAAGTGTTTTTTGCCAGGGATACTGAAGCGCGCCGTGAAGGCATTAGGCAGTAAGTGTTGCTGGCCATCGGTATCGATGGTGAGGAGGTGGTAACGGCCGCTGGGCAGGCCGTTGGGCAATTGCAGGCGAACCGGTTTGCCGGGCGGGATGGTGAACTGGATGTCCGCCAGCAGGGCCACGGAGTTCAGGTGCCGTTCGCCGCCGAGGAAGGCGGCGTTGCCGGACAGCAGCAGATTGCGGTGCCGGGCGGTGGCGGGATAGAGGGTCGTCAGGCGCGAGGTGCCGGGCCGGCTGATATCCACCACCATGAGGCCGGAACGGGCGCCGAGGATGAACAGCTGTCCGTCGTTCAGTTGCAGATCGAGTATCGCCTCATGGGCCTTGAAGTGACCCAGCGGGATAAAGCCATTGACCTCTCGGCGCAGTAATTGCACCGTGCCGTCACTGAGACTGATCGCCACCCGGTCAGCCTGACTGCGGATCTTTTGCACGCCCGGGCTGCTGAAGTGGCTCACCGGCGTCAGTCGACCGGCTGCGTCCAAGGCCAACTGTTGCAGGCCTTCGGGGGTGGCAACCAACAGGCCGGCGTCATCCACCCACAGGTCGTTGATGGTCATGGGCTGGCGCGACAGGATGCGCAGGTGGCGTGGTTCGCGGGCGTCCGCCACCAGCAGGCCGGCGTGCTTGTCGGCGATGAACAGGTAGTCGTTGCGGGCGCGGATCAGCCACGCGGCGCCGGGGGTGTCGAGCCGTCCGACGACGCGCGCGTAGAAGGGATCGAGAGTGTCAATCACGCTGACACCGGCATCGCCGCTGGCGACGTAAGTGTGACTTCCTTCCTGCCACAGATCCAGGGCCTCGCCGGGCAGATCGGCGCCGCTGGCCCAGATCGGGTTGAGGGGATTGCGGATGTCGAACACCTGTAACCCGCCGATGCCGCTGGCGGCGAAGAGGTAGTGGCCGCTGCTGCGCAGTTGCTGCAGGATGCCGCGGGCCTGATAGCGGGTAATGGCGGCAGGCTGGGCCGGGTCACTGACGTCCAGCACCTTGATGCCACCCCACCAGTCCAGCACGTAGGCGGTGTCGCCCTGTACGCTGGTGCCCCAGGCGGCGCCGTCGGTGTCAAAATGGCCAATGATCTGCGGCGCATGCGGGTTGCGGATATCGACGATCTGCAGGCCGGATTCCCAGCCGCTGACGTAGGCCAGATCGTCCGCCAGTGTGAT
>JALTPW010000036.1 GCA_026999335.1 Chromatiales bacterium | reverse complement strand
TTCGTTAAATATGAGTCACTATTCGCCTCAAATGGCCGAAAAAATGGACTCAAAATGGCTTCCCCTCGCGACGACTCCTATTCTCGGACAGGCTCCTAGTGATCCATGCGGAAAGTTATATCACTGTTCGCTTCGTGAGAAGGCGCATTTCTGCGTTGGCAAAACTCGAAATGGAACCCCCATTGCAGCGTTTTGCCGCCTTGATCTGCACCTTCTCACTGTGCTCCTTAGTCACAGAACTTCCCACATGGACCACTAGCCCCCGCCATCCACAGAACAAGGTCTACCCCGAATGGCACTAAGTTAAGAAATAAGCCTATATAATCAAATGGTTACCAGAAGACTTTTAGCTAACTCACTATCAGTCTGCCTATGGAATATATGCATATGAATGAAAAGGCGAATAGAAGCGCACTGAACTTACCTAATCAGACGCCATTCTAACTAATTGAAATATAACCTCATTCCCTCTTAACTTAGTGCCATTCAGGTCTACCCCTATCTGCTACGTGGTATTGCAGTGACGCGTCCCAATCAGGTGTGGAGCACCGATATCACCTATGTGCGGTTGGCGCGTGAGTTCGCCTATCTGGTGGCGGTCATCGATTGGTACAGCCGCAAGGTGTTGAGTTGGCGGATTAGCAACAGCCTGGATGCCCGCTTCTGTGTGGATTGTCTGGAAGAAGCCTTGCAGTACCACGGGAAACCGGAGACCTTCAACACGGATCAGGGCGTCCAGTTCACCAGCATAGTCTTTACCGATGTACTCAAACGCGAGGAGATCAAAATCAGTATGGGAGGCAGAGCGTTGGACAATATCTTCGTCGAGCGGCTCTGGCGGAGTGTGAAATATGAGGATATTTACCTCAAGGGCTATGCCCGCATGGGAGAGCTGCTGATCGGGCTGTCGGAATACTTCACCTTCTACAACGATGAGCGCTCCCATCAGTCACTTTCCAACCAAACCCCAGGCTGGGTCTACGAGAGTAGTCAAGGCGGTGGAGCAATGATTGTGGACAAATTTAGTGATAAGAAGTCAGTGCCAGAGGCGATGGCAGAATCGGGGCAGCGCCGTGCAGCTGCATGTGAAGTGGAAAATACAACTTAAACTCTGGTAGTTTTTGTCTTGACTATGGGATCCACTTTAGTTTTGACTAGCGAACTGAGACCAATGAATCAAGCACTTCTTTTCTTTTGGCCCCCGCAAGCCAAGAAATCCTCTGCTTTTTGGTGTTTTGCAAGAAGCTCTATTGTGTCCCCTTACTCCCTGTGCCCTTGATCCCTGAAAAACAATTTAGGATACCACCACACCCTCGCCACCTGATGAGGTAACGCTGCCACTAATGACTGGCCCGCTAGGAACAATTTTTTTGATGCAGATCGAGTTTATTCCCACAAACAAAACAGGCTGCTCTATTTGTGATGAATGCGTTCATCCATCACGCCTAAAACAGCCCGCTAATTTTGCTTTTTTATTTGTTAGTTGATAGCTTTGAGCAGGTCGCCTTTCCTAAAACCCGAACCGCTTATGATGCTGCCTTCGGAGACATTTTCATTGGTGTGACTGCTTAGGCGAATTTCCCCAATCCTCTTTTCGCGTTTTCCAAGTGAGCGGCCTGTATCAGGATCGATCAACTCTTTTCCTGGCCGGTAGACGGCCAAGGTGGATCCGGAGCCCAACTTTGAACGTGTGCCAGCTCTGAAGATCACGATATCACCATCCATAAGTAGGACACGGCCCTGAAAGGGACGTTTGCTCAATTCAAGAATCATCGCTTCGACCGCTTTATTCATAGCATCCCGTAGCGCGCCCTGGCGAAGGCTGGTGTCCGCGCCGGAACTATCGCCAAGACCTAATACTTTGCGGGTCGTCTTTTTGTATT
>JALTPW010000035.1 GCA_026999335.1 Chromatiales bacterium | reverse complement strand
GCACTGGAGCTGGACATTTCCAGCAAGCACATCAGCTTTATAGAGACGGGCAAATCCATTCCCAGCAAGGAGATGATCCTGAAGATCGGGGAATTTCTGTTTATACCCAAACGTGAAGTCAATCGGATATTACTTTCTGCCGGATATGCGCCGGTTTATAGCGAATTGCCCATGAGTGATGCCGCCTTGGAACCCGTGACTAGCGCAATTGATCAAATGATCGAGAACCACATGCCTTATCCCGCCATTGTGCTGAATCAGACCTGGGACATAGTAAAGGTAAACGATTCAGCAAGCAGACTGCTGTCTGAACTTGGTTTGTCCGGGCACAAAAACTTGTTAGAGGCAATTATCCAAGAGGATCCGGAAAGCTCAAGAATCCTTAATTTTCATCAGACCGCCACAATGATTTTGCTGCGCTTAAGGCAGGAAATTTCAATGTTGGGCGGCCCCGCTTATCTAAAAGCCTTTGAGCGCAGGCTAAAAGAGCGTCTATTTAAAGATAAAAAAGTGATTGGCCTCCCAGAGACAGAAGATGGGATTGTGTTATCAACCCAATTTCAGCTTTCGAATCATCGCCTCTCTTTCTTTTCAATGATTGCCCAGCTGGGCACCGTGCAAGATATTGTCGTGGGTGAATTCAAAGTAGAGCTGATGTTTCCTGCTGATGAGAAAACAAAAGAGTTTTACTCAGAGGCGTATAAAGAATCTGTGCGACTGGTTATCTACTAATAAGAACGTTAATCATGCAACATAATATGAATGAAAATACCTATGTTTATAGCCTAAAAACAATTTCAATGGCACATAATCATCGTCCCTATTAGTACTGCAACAACACGGAGGAACCAAAGATGCACAGAATCAAAATGCTTGGAAGCGCTTTTCAACCAATCGCGTGGGCACATAAAACATGCCCACCCTACTTGGCTATCCATATCGTGCGCACAGCACACACTACACCTGCCCGTAGCGTGCGCCATGCGCACGATGCCCTTAGAGGATAGGGAAGCCACTCAATAATGGGAAGACATGAGATCCTGGCACTCATGCCTTTCCCTCCCGGCTTTCATTTCATCAACGCATTCTCTGTATTTTCCGTGATGAATAGTGACAGGTCATCCCTGACAATTACGCAGCGGATACGGACGATCAGTTCCCAATGACCGTTGTGTGTTGCAGATTGATCGTATCCTGCAATTCCGTGGCCATAACGCGCAGGGCAGCGTTGATGAGGCTGCCCGCCAGCACGTCCGGTAACACGGGTGCATTGATGGTGATGGTGCGGCTTTCCCCGGCGGCCAGGGTGCTTAGCGCCCAATAGGCTTCCTCACCATCGATACATGCACTTCCGCAATTCGTGTTCGGCTCAGCATCAATGGTGGCGTGGAAACTCAGTTCCGGCGGGACGCGGAGTATCACGTTCACATCGTTGACGGGCACGGCGGAGGTGTTGCTGACCGTGATGTCGTAAAGGAGACGGCCATCCGCCGCCACCGGGTCAGGGGTTGCACTGATGTCGAGCGAGAGCGGGAAGACCTCATCGACAACCGTGACCGCGTACTCGGCGCTGGTGTCGAGATCAACGCCGCCATCGTGGCGCAGTTCCGCGCGGGTGGCGAGAATCTGGCCGGCAATAATGCTGGCGTCCACAGTGACATCAACGCTGCGGCGCAGGCTGTTGCCCACCGCGAGACTGGTGACGGCCCAGACGATCTCACCGGTGGTGGCATCCTGGCTGCCACCATCGCCGATGCTGGTGCTGTCCACGGTGACACCAGCAGGCAGCTTGGCACGCAACTCAAGATTACCCAGGGCTGCGTTGTCGATGTTGCCGACATCGAAGGTGAGGGTCAGGCTGTCATTCGGCATAACCGGATCCTTCGAGGCGCTGATGACCAGTTGTGACATGGGATCGTTGTTCACGGCCACGACCTTGTTCACATTGATGACGTCGATGACATCACTCGACGTAACACGCACGGGCGCGTTAATGAGGCTGCCCGCCAGCACGTCCGGTAACACGGGTGCATTGATGGTGATGGTGCGGCTTTCCCCGGCGGCCAGGGTGCTTAGCGCCCAATAGGCCTCCTCGCCATCGATACATGCACTTCCGCAATTCGTGTTCGGCTCAGCATCAATGGTGGCGTGGAAACCCAGTTCCAGCGGTACCGTGAACACCACCGAGACATCATCCAGCGGCTGGGCTGAAACATTGCTCACCGTGATAGTGAACGGTGCCCGTCCATCGGCGCTGACGACGCCCTGGGCACTGACATCAAGCAGCAGGTGTGACTTGACCATCAATGGCGTGGACAGGGTGGTCTGGACATCATTAATGCCATCGCTGACGGTCAGGCGGGCGGCGTAGTTGCCGCTGGCGGCATAGACATAATCCCGTGAAGCCATGTTGACACAGTCATCGATGGTGTAGTCGTCGGTGCCGTCGGCATCGACGTCGAGCTTGCAGGTCAGGGTATCGCCATCGGCATCGCTGACCTGCCAGTAGAAGGTAGTGGCGACCGTGGTATAGGCCGGCGCTGGGTTTACGCTGAAACTCTCAATCACTGGTGGCGTGTTTGTTGCGTTGTTAACGGTAATGGTGACACTTTGTTCAACCGTGCTGCCATTACCGTCGTTAACGGTCAACGTGGCAATGTAATCGCCCGCCGCTGCATAGGTGTGCGCCTGCGAGGTGGTTTTGGCACAATCGTCAATGGTGTAATCGGCGGAGCTGTCAGCATCGACATCCAGCGTGCAAGTCAGCGTGTCGCCGTCTGCATCGCTGACATCCCAGCTAAACGTAGCAGAATCCCCTTTCTCTACGGGGTTCGGAGTAACACCAAGGTTGTTATCAAACACCGGCGCCGTATTGGAAACCACAAGATTGATGGTCTGTTCAACCATCCCACCATTGCCATCATCGACGCTCAGCTTGGCGGTGTAATCACCCGCCGCTGCATAGGTATGCGTCTGCGTGGTGGCATTGGCGCAATCGTCAATGGTGTAATCGACGGTGCTGTCACCATCGACATCCAGCGTACAGGTCAATGTGTCGCCGTCTGCATCGCTGACATCCCAGCTAAACGTAGCAGAGTCCCCTTTCTCTACGGGGTTTGGAGCAACACTAAGGTTGTTATCAAACATCGGTGCCCTGTTACCGGGCGCCACGGGATCGACTGTCAGGGATACGGTCTGCTCAACCATCCCGCCATTGCCATCATCGACGGTCAACTTAGCGGTATAATCGCCCGCTGTTGCATAGGTATGCGCCTGCGAGGTGGTATTGGCGCAGTCGGAAATGGTGTGATCGACGGCGTTGTCACCATCGATGTCCAGGGTACAGGTCAGTGTATCACCGTCTGTATCGCTAACATCCCAGCCGAAGGTCACCGGACTGCCGGCACTGACCGGGTTGGGAGTGACACTGAAGTCGCTATCGAAAACCGGCTGCGTATTGGCCACAGTAACGGTGACGGTAACAGTGCGATCCGCTGTGCCGCCGTTTCCATCACTCACGGTCAACTTGGCGGAGTGGCTGCCCGCAGCTGTATAGGTATGCGCCTGCGACGTGGTATTGGCGCAGTCGGAAATGGTGTGGTCGACGGTGCTGTCACCATCGACATCCAGGGTACAGGTCAGCGTGTCACCGTTTACATCACTGACATCCCATCTGAAGGTCACTGGCGTGTTAATACTCGTGGCATTCGGCGCCGCCTGGAAGCTGTTGACCATTGGCGGTTTTTGATTATCGCCGCCTCCGTCATCATCATCGCCACCACCGCCACAGGCTGCCAACAAACCGGCCATAAGAAAAAAGGCTCCCTTGAGCAAATACTGTACACTCATCACATATCTCCCTTAAATCCATTACCATGGTATTTATATACCTTCGCGCATACCTTACAATTTAAGGTATCATACATCAAGCGCTTCAGTGCAAATGGTAAAAAGTCCTCTTGTGGTCTCCCAATTCACGGTATGAGGTACTCCACCGGAGTGACGAACCGGGGGGGGGCAGATGGTCTATCTGTCGTCAAGGGACATCGCGCCCATGGCACGCTGCGGGCAGACTCTCCTCATGTGCGTGCGAGCGTCTTGGCGCCGTAGCGAACTGAATGGTTACAATATTGGTCGAACAGAGAAATCAGTGGCTCGTCTGAGCCGCCTGTTTTTTAGTGTGCTTATTTCACAATCATGACACCACGGATTCAGGTAGACTCATGACAACCCACTTCGCGGGGGAAACAGTTTCGATGGAAAAAATATCCACACCCAAACTCAGTCTGAATGAAGCAATAATCGCCCACTTGCTGCGGCAAAGCTCACCAGACCCGTTGTTTGGGCTTGAAATGGTGCGCCGTTCGTCAACCGGCAAGCTGCAACTGAAAAAAGGGACGATCTACGTCACCCTGGAGCGAATGGAGAAGAAGGGCCTGGTCTTGTCCGAACTCGAAACAACACCACCACCCCATATCCGGGAAGGCGACTTTTATATCCCCCGACGGATGTATCAGTTGACCTCTTTGGGACAACAAGCCCTCACGGCACTGGAAGAGGCCGTCGCGCAGATTCCCGGCTTTCTCGTAGGATCATAAAATGGATGTCATCAACCCGCGCCTCGAACAGGCCCTGGAAACACTGGATCGCGGCGTACTGTTGTTCGCCCTTGGCGGCATGATTTTCAACGGGGTTGAAACATCCCCTGCCGGGATACTGTTGACAGCAGCGGCGGCCATCATCTACGGCCTGGTGCGCAACCGTATCACGAATCTGGATCATTTCGAGCCAGGAACAACTCTCCCCTCTCTGCCGGGCGTCAATCTGGCCCGGTTTATGTTCGTGTGCCAGTGGCTGGGCAGCCGGCACCTGTTCGATGGCCTGCTGGGTGATCTGGTCGATCCGGAAATCGGCGGCACGCGCGCGGCGGCGCGGCAACACCTGCGGGAAACGCTTTGGCCTGCCATTTGGAGCCGGGCCTGGAAAACCGTCCTGACCCGGCTCTGGCTTGAGCGGTTTGTCTAACCCGGTTAACGCCAACTGACCTCATTTAAAGGCTGTAAATATGGGTCTGACGCAAGACAAGAAACACGATTTTTTCCCTTACATCCTCGTCGGACTAGTAGCCGCCACACTGTTTTTCCTGTTATTGCTGGATCGGCGGGCACCGATTTTTTCCACTCCCGCCGGCATGGCGCCCTTCTTCTTTATCGTCGTTGCCATTGCCCTGACCCTGATCCTCTTCGCCATGCGCACCCCCGCACCCACTGACAGCATAGACAATGGTTTCTGGCTGAAATGGCACCGTTCCGGGCCGATCGGTGGCGCACTGACCGGCCTGATCTTTCTCGCCATCTACTGGGCATACGATTGGCCAGCCCCCAACCGCATCGAGATCAGCGAACGCTGGGTGAACAAGATGTGCGCTGTCCATCCACCAGTACCGGATGAACTGATCATCTGGACCACCCCCGACCCGTTCAGTCTGATTCCCGGCTATATGCTGGTCGGTATGGCGCTCGGCACCGTCGTCGGCTTGTTGTTCCCCCGCTGGCATCGATTCATGACCCGCCAGGCGCAACACAGGCCTGCCGTCAAAACGCTGTCTCACCCCTATCCTTCCGGTTTGTTGTTCGGGCTGGTTTTTGGGGCATTGATCGGCGCCTGGCTGTGCCCGATCATTTTCAGCGTCAGCGATGGACGTCCCTTCATCCGGGTATCCACCTCGGCTATTTCGGTGTTCCTTGCCGTGGGCTTCTATCTGCTGTTCGAAGTCACCAGCTACCGCCACCACATGAACCGGGCGGCCTATACCACCTTGGCCACCGTACTTTCTGTCGGGGTACTGCTCACCAGTCTGGTGTGGTTTTTGGATGCACAGCTCGGTATTTCCGCCACCGCCTATTGTTTTTTTTACGACACCTGGAACACCCAGTCCAACCAATTGAAGCCAGGCTGGCTTCCCGCCATCGCCGGCGCCGTCTATGGCGCCATGTGTGGCGCCATTATCATGTCGGTCGCCTCGGGTTATCTGATCATCCGGGCAACCGTCGCACAGGCCGCCGGAGGAAAAATATCGTCTGGCGCACACGATACCAA
>JALTPW010000034.1 GCA_026999335.1 Chromatiales bacterium | reverse complement strand
AGCGGTCATGCATTGTCACAAAACTGTCACATAAGTTGGCTATCATTTCGCCATGTCTGACCGTTCCTTCTCAAGCGCAATTTCCGATGCCAGCGATCCTGCTGTCGTGCGCCGTCGCCGCTGGCGTATGTTCAAAGATTCCCTGGCGCGTTATGGCGTGGCACTTGGCGGTATCAGCGTCATTCTAGCCATCGTTCTGATCTTTTTCTATCTGCTACTGGTGGTGTTCCCGCTGTTCGAATCGGCCGAGGCCGAGGCCGTTGCCGAATATGCCCGTCCCGGCAGTGATGCCCCCACTCTGCATCTGGCCATGGAAGAGCAGGCCGAGATCGCGGTGCGTTTCAGCGCTGATGGTGCGGTGGATTTCTTCTCCACCGTCGCCGGTGGTGGCATTAAGCACCTGGATCTGGCCGTGCCGGCTACGGCGGAAATCACCAGTTTCGCCTTTGGCGATCCCACCCAGGCGCGCGTTGCGGTGGGTTTCAATGACGGCACGGCGCTGGTGGCGCAGCATGTCTATCAGGTATCGTATCCCAACGACGTGCGCACCATTACCCCGGACGTCGCCTACCCGCTGGGCAGCGAGCCGCTGGACATCGACGATGAGGGCGGGCCGTTGGTCAAGTTGGCGATGCAGGATGGCGAGGAAGAGGCCACCATCGTCGCCGTGACCGCAGATGGCCGTTTGTTGCTGAACCATTTCCTCAAGGAAGAGGACATGTTCAACGAAGAGGTAAGCCTGGAGCGTCATCAGGTCGCACTGCCGATTCCCGAGGGTGATGTCCAGTATCTGCTGCTCGACAAGGAGCAGCGTAATCTCTATGTGGCCACCAACGACGGCAGCGTCAGCCATTTTGATGTGACCGACAAGGAAAACCCTTCACTGGTTCATCGTCAACGCATGGTGGATGTGGGGCAGCGAATCACCAGCCTGCAATTTCTTACCGGTGATATTTCCCTGCTGGTGGGCGACGACAGTGGCCGCCTTGTGCAATGGTTTGGTGTCCAGGATGAGCGCGGCAACACGGTGCTGAGGCCGATCCGGCAGTTCACGGATCAGCACCGGCCGATCAGCAATATCGCCTCGGAATACACTCGTAAGGGCTTTCTCGCCGCTGATGAAAGCGGCCTGGTGGCCATCTATCACACCACCGCCGAGCGCCTGATTCTGAAGAGCCGGGTTGCCCCGACATCCCTGACCCAGCTGGCCATTGCCCCCCGCGCCAATGCCATGCTGGCAGAGGATACCCATGGGAAAATGTATTTTTGGCGTATCCACAATGAACATCCCGAGATTTCCTGGTCGTCGCTGTGGGGCAAGGTCTGGTACGAAAGCTATAACGAGCCGGTTCATGCCTGGCAGTCGTCATCGTCCAGCGATGATTTCGAGCCCAAGCTGAGCATCACACCACTGGTGTTCGGCACCATCAAGGCAGCCTTTTACGCCATGTTGCTGGCAGTGCCACTGGCCATCATGGGGGCCATTTACACCGCCTATTTCATGGCCCCGCGCATGCGCGGCATCGTCAAGCCCAGCATCGAGACCATGGAGGCGTTGCCGACGGTCATTCTCGGCTTCCTCGCCGGTCTGTGGCTGGCACCGCTGATCGAGGCCAATCTGCCGGGTATTTTCAGCCTGCTGGTGATCGTGCCTTTTGGTGTACTGCTCTTCGCCTTTATCTGGAATCATGCGCCCAAGGTCATTCGCCACAGTGTACCGGAGGGCTGGGACGCGGCACTGCTGATCCCCGTTGTACTGCTGCTGGGCTGGCTCTCCATGTCATTGAGTGCGCCCATGGAATACGCCTTTTTTAGCGGTGACATGCGTGCCTGGCTGTCGAATGAAATGGGTGTGGATTTCGACCAGCGCAACTCGCTGGTGGT
>JALTPW010000033.1 GCA_026999335.1 Chromatiales bacterium | reverse complement strand
GCGAGGCCCGCGCCGAGGTGGAAAAATGCGCCCTGGGTTGTGACTACTACGCCGAACATGCGCCGCTCTTTCTTGCCGACGAACCCATTGCCAGCGATGCCGGTAAGAGCTTCGTCACCTATCAGCCGCTGGGTACGGTGCTGGCAGTGATGCCTTGGAACTTCCCCCTCTGGCAGGTGTTCCGCTTCGCTATCCCGGCGCTGATGGCGGGCAATAGCGGTCTACTCAAACATGCCTCCAACGTACCCCAGTGCGCGCTTGCCATCGAGTCCGTGATTCGTGAGGCGGGTTTTCCTGACAACGTGTTCCGCACCCTGATGATCGATGCCCGCCAGGTGGCGGGGGTGGTCAGCGACCCGCGCGTGCACGCCGTGACCCTCACCGGCAGCGAGCCAGCCGGGCGCCAGGTGGCAGCTTGTGCGGGTGAGCACCTAAAAAAGAGTGTGCTGGAGCTGGGTGGTTCCGATGCCTTCGTGGTGCTGGAGGATGCCGATCTCGATCTCACGCTGCCACAGGCGCTGAGTTCGCGTTTCATCAACAGCGGTCAGAGCTGTATCGCCGCCAAACGCTTCATCGTCGTGGACGCCATTGCCGATGCGTTCGTGACGCGTTTCCGTGCGGCGGTGGCAGCGTTGCGCCCCGGTGATCCCCACGACGATGCCACGACCTTCGCGCCCATGGCGCGACTCGATCTGCGCGACGAGCTGCACCAGCAGGTGCTCGACAGCATCACCGCCGGCGCGCAGGTGGTGATCGGCGGCGCGCCCGTGGATGGCTCCGGCTGGTGGTATCAGGCCACCATCCTTGATCATGTGACGACGGGCATGCCGGCCTGCGATGAGGAACTGTTCGGCCCGGTGGCGGCGGTGATGCGTGTCGCCGATGAGGCCGGGGCGCTGGCGCTGGCCAACGGCTCGCGCTTCGGTCTCGGCGGCAGTGTGTGGACTGCGGACACGGCGCGTGGTGAGCGGTTTGCGCGCCGTCTGCAGTCCGGCGTGGCCTTCGTCAACGGCATGGTCAAGAGCGATCCGCGCCTGCCCTTCGGTGGCATCAAGGCCTCGGGCTATGGGCGCGAGCTGTCGTTGCACGGGATCCGTGAGTTCGTCAATGTTAAGACTGTCTGGGTGCGCTGAGCGGGTGTCTGCGCGTCCTCTTTCCAGCGCCGATTTTATGCGGCGTTTCCGCCTGCTGATCTTGCTGGCGTGGCTGATTCCACCGCTGTTCGGTATGTCTTTTTTGTTGCTCATCGGCATGTTTTCGCTGCCGCAGATCCTGCAACTGCTGGTTACGCCACTGGAGGTGGGTTTCGTGCTGGGCTGGCTGCTGCTTTCGCAGTGGTATTTTAGCCGCTTTGTACGCCCGCTGGCGGACTGGCTGGCACAGCCCGGTGAGCCGGCCGCCGACACTGCGCTGGCCCGGGTGCGGGCCTTTCCCCGCCACTTCTGGGGAGTGTTTTTGTTTTATCTGCTGTTGGCCCCGGCCTCGGTCATCATCAGCGCCGAGATGGCCACGGAGTTCGTGGCCACGCCCGGGGACTGGCTGCGCATTCACCTGGTGGCGCTGATTGTTTCCATCATCGTCGGCCTGCCGGTCTTCTTTGCCGTCTTTGACCTGTTTGGCCGTACCCTGAGTGGCCTGCGCCAGCCGCGCCCGGTGTTTTCCATTCGTACCAAGGTGTTCATGGTGGGCGCGCTGATGCCGCTGCTGATGGACACCCTGTTGGTGCAGTATTACTGGACGCGTACGGGCTATTTTACGCTGGAGACGCTGTTTGTCTGGGGTCTGTTGCAGCTGTTGGCGGTGCTGGGTGCGTTGATGTTCGCCCGCAGTCTGGGGCAGTCGTTGCAGCCACTGGAGGCGGTGGTGGAAAATGTGCCGGCCCTGCTCGACCGGCGGCCCTCGATTCAACCGTCATCCACCGATGAATTGGGCGTGCTGGCCGGGCGTTATCAGGATCTGCTGGAACGGGTGCACTTTCATGGCAAGGCGTTGCAGGTGGGTAGTCTGGTGCTGGCGAATCGGGATGTGGAATCCGCATCGGGAAAGGCCTTCGAGCAGGTGGTGGCGCTCTGCCAGGAGGCCTTGCGCGCCGATATCGCTTTTCTACTGTTGTTCGATGAAGCGGCGCAGGAGTTGGTCGGGGTGGCGCAGACCGGTGTCCCCTATCGGCCGCAGGGCCACTATCGGATTCCGCTTGCCGCCACCTCCATGGCCGTTTTCGTTTTCCGCCAGGGAAGCCTGCTGGCCATCGACGATGTGCATGGCGATCCGCGAGTCAATCCGGACATGGTCGCAAAATTCGACATCTGTGCGGCCATCGCCACTCCCCTGCGTGTCGAGGATCGGGTGATCGGCATCCTCATGGGTGCCGATCAGCGGCCCGGGCGCCACTACAGTGCAGAGGATTGTGCACTGATTGAGGTATTGGCGCGAGAAGCGGCCAGTGTAGTGCATACCCTGCAGTTGCAAGCGCGCCGCCGCGAGGCCGAGGCCCAGTTTCACAAGGCCGACGAGTTTGCCCGTGCGACGTTGCAGTCCATTGCCGATGGTGTGGTGACGACGGATACCGTGGGACGGGTGGACTACCTCAATGTCGTGGCTGAAAAACTCACTGGTTGGGCCCGTGAGGAGGCCATTGGGCAGCCGCTGGCAAGTGTGCTGCAGCTGATCGATGAAGACAGTAATGAGCCCGTAGCGGATCCGGTGGAGCGTTGTCTGGCTTCGGTCGACGGTTTTTCCCTGCCGGGGTCATTGAACCTGCTGAGTCGCGAGGGTGACAAGGCGTTCGCGGTGGATGTGCGCGTCTCGGCGATCCGAGATGCGGGCCATCGGGCCCTGGGGGTGGTGCTGGTATTCCACGACACCACGGAACTGACCTCGCTCACCCACCGCCTGTCTTATCAGGCCAGCCATGATTCCCTGACCGGGCTGCTCAACCGGCATGAATTCGAGGCGCGCCTGGAACTGGCGCTGGAGAGCGCCCGGCATGAAAATATCGAGCATGCCCTGTGCTACATGGATCTGGATCGTTTTAAGGTGGTCAATGATACCTGCGGCCACGTGGCCGGCGACGAGTTGCTGAAGCAACTGGCCACGCGCATGCGGGCTTCGATCCGTGAGGCCGATACCCTCGCCCGTCTGGGTGGCGACGAGTTCGGCCTGTTGCTGGAGGGTTGCCATCTGACGCAGGCACGCGGGGTGGTGAATAATCTGTTGCGGATGGTATCCGAGTTCCGTTTCGTTTGGGCCGACAAGGCCTTCGACGTGGGCATCAGCATTGGCCTGGCGCCCATCAGCGCGCAGAGCGGCAATATCACCGATGTCCTCAGCGCCGCCGATTCCGCCTGTTACATGGCCAAGGATCAGGGCCGTAACCGCTTGCACGTCTTCGAACCGGACGATCTGGCCCTGCTGCATCAGAAGGGTGAGATGCAGTGGTTGCAAATCATCCGTCAAGCCTTGGAAAACGACGACTTCGTGCTGTATCAGCAGGCCATCCGGCCCATGAAAGGGATCTCGCCGGCAGGGGATGATACGCCACACAGCGAGATTCTGCTGCGCCTGCGTACCGGAGGGGGTGAGGTGGTCGCGCCCAGCAGCTTCCTGCCCGCCGCAGAGCGCTACCACCTGATGCCGCAGATCGATCGCTGGGTGGTGACGCAGGTGCTGGCCTTCCTGCGTGCCCTGCAGGCGCGGGGCGGGGTAATGAACCTGTCCATCAACCTGTCCGGCCAGTCCCTGTGTGATGAGGATTTTCCGACCTTTGTCACTACCGCCGTGCTGGCCAGCGGCGTGCCACCGGGGTGGTTGTGTTTCGAGGTGACCGAGACCACCGCCATCACCAACCTGAGCCGCGCCGTGGGCCTGATCAGCGAGCTCAAACGCATGGGCTGCCACTTCGCCCTGGACGACTTCGGCAGCGGTCTGAGTTCCTTCAATTACCTCAAGAACCTGCCCGTGGACTATCTGAAAATAGACGGCAGTTTTGTCAAGGACATGGATCGTAATCCCGTCGACCGGGCCATGGTGGCGGCCATCAACGAAATCGGCCACCTGATGGGCATTCAGACCGTGGCCGAGTTCGTTACCCGCCTGGGCGTGTTGGAGGCATTGGATGAAATCGGTGTCGACTACGCCCAGGGCTATTTTATTGCCAACCCGGAACCGCTGGTACCGGACTGAACGTCCACCAAAAGCAATGCCCGGCTCTTAAAAAACAACCAGAGGTTGAAATCTTTCAGTGATAGGCTCGTTCCACATTAACTGGCAGCTTGCTAAAAAACACGTAGCTGAAAGCTGAGCGGCTAAAGCCGGTGGTTTTAACCTTTTGATGGAAAATAAAAAATAATGGCGGCCCTGTTGATGTATTTGTCTCTGGGGGCGCTGGCCGGGCTGTCCGCTGGCCTGTTGGGTATTGGTGGTGGTCTGATCATCGTACCGGCGTTGCTGGTTATCTGGCAACTGAGCGGTATCGACAACCCCTGGTTGATGCAGATGGCGATTGCCACTTCGCTGGCGAGCATCGTTTTTACTTCCATCTCCTCGGTGCGTGCCCATCACCGTCGTGGCGCGGTGCTGTGGCCGCAGGTCTGGCAACTGACGCCTGGCATCCTGTTGGGTGCAGGGCTGGGGGCGATGCAGGCATCGTGGCTGCCCGGGCAGTGGCTAAAAATGGGTTTTGGTATTTTCGAACTGCTGGTGGCGGCGCAGATGGCCTTTCAACTGCGACCCGAATCCCGTCGCGGCCTGCCCGGTGGCCTTGGCATGGGCGTCGCCGGGGTGGTGACCGGCTGGGTCTCTGCGCTGATGGGCATTGGCGGTGGTACGCTTACGGTGCCCTTTTTGAGCGGGTGCAACGTGGCCATGCAAAAGGCGATTGCCACCGCAGCGGCCTGCGGCCTGCCCATCGCTGTGGCCGGTAGTTTCACCTATGTGTTGATGGGTTGGAATGTGGAAGGGCTGCCGGCAGCGCTGGGATTCGTTCACCTGCCGGCCCTGCTCGGTGTGGTAGTCACCAGTGTGCTGTTCGCCCCGCTGGGTGCGCGTTTGGCGCACCGTCTGTCGGGGCCGGCGCTGAAGCGGGTGTTCGCCCTGTTTCTCGCTTTACTAGGCCTGTGGATGTTGCTGGGGTGAGCCGGAGGTTGGCAGAGATTGCACGTCATTAATAGAAGCGCCCTGAAGGCCGATGAAGTGGGTAATGGGCGAGCGGTAAACGGATAGCGGTAGATGACCAGATTACAGAATTTTATCACCCAGCGATGGCTTGTACTGGCACTGCTTTGTCTGTTTGCCGGGCCGGCCCTGGCCAATGAAGACGATAGGGCGGGGAATGGCCCCCACACGGTGCTGATGGAGGCCAGTGACCTGCAGGCACTGGGTCGCATTGTGCGCGAGGCCGGTGTACCGATCCTGTTGATGTTTGCCAGCGAAGACTGTCATTTTTGTGAGCGACTGGAGGCCGAGGTACTGGGGCCGATGAAGCTGGCTGGTGACGACCCGCGCCGGGTGCTGCTGCGCAAGATCATGCTGGAGACGCCGGACAGCCTGCGTGATTTTCAGGGGCGGAACATCAGCAGCGATGAGCTGGCGCGGCGGAAGAAGGTCGGCATGGTGCCCACCCTCTATCTGCTGGATGGCGATGGTCGCGAACTGGTGCCTAAAATTGTTGGCTACACCTCGCCGGATTTCTATCCCGCCTACCTGGATCAGGCCATCGATGTGGCGCGCGCACGCTTGCGTCAGAGCAAAGTCCCGTAGGAGCGGGCCATGCCCGCGATGGATTTGCTAAATATCACAGAGAATGTTGTTTTAACATCAGAGCCAAAAAAGTCACCGGGAAACCAGCTATCCTGTTGTGCGCATGGCGCACACTACATCTGCCCGTAGCGTGCACTGTGCGCACGATGCCTCTGGATACTTGCCCAATGACGGGAAGGTGAGGAGTTCTGGTGTATGCCTCCATGTCCTTCCTCCCGGCCTTTATTTCATCAATGTATTTCTCCATGGTGAATAGCGATTAATTCCACTTGGCAAAGCCCTCATTGCGCCATTTGATATAGTCAAAGCTCCAGCGGTAATTTTGATTGAAAATTTTGGTATTC
>JALTPW010000032.1 GCA_026999335.1 Chromatiales bacterium | reverse complement strand
AAAGCAGGCAGTGACTCCTGCACGAGAGGGTTTGCGAGACGGTTGAAAGGCAGCGGCGCCGCCTGTAACCGTAGCGGTGGAAAGCCGCGTGTGGTTTTCCAAAAAGGGGACGCTACCCTTTTAGTTTGGAGCGTGGTATTCTTTCGGCATGCCGAGAGTAGCGAGAACTGTATTTGCAGGGATACCCCATCATATCACCCAGCGGGGTAATCGTGGTGAGGATGTTTTTTATACCGATGAAGATCGGCAGATTTATCTCAGCTGGCTAAAAGAATACTGCGAGAAATATCGGGTAGAGGTCATCGCCTATTGCCTAATGACTAACCATGTCCATCTTATTTTGATTCCTAAGACAGAGAGCGGACTTCAGGCAGTGCTCAAGCCATTGCATATGCGATATGCCCAGCGGTTTAATCGAGAGCAAGGCTGGAAAGGGCATGTTTGGCAGGGGCGATATTTTTCCTCGCCACTCGATGAGGCCTATCTTTGGGCCGCAATTCGCTATACTGAGCGTAATCCTGTGCGAGCAGAGATGGTTAGAAAAGCCGAAAGATATTCGTGGTCAAGCGCGGCAGCGCATTGCGGCTTGCGAGAGGATGGGCTTCTCAGCCGAAAAGCTGCTTGGCAGCGCCAGTTGAAACAAGTTGTCGATTGGTCGGCTTGGTTGGCCGAGGGGGACGAATCTGAACATATCAGCACCTTACGGCGAAATGCTGACAAAGGCTTGCCGTGTGGTTCGGATCGATTTGTTATGCGGTTAGAAAAAATGGCGGGGCGGACACTTCAGTATCGGCCACAGGGGCGGCCAAAGAAAGAGGAAAGTGGTAAAGGGTAGCGTCCCCTTATTCCCCATCAAGCAATGGCTGAAAGCGCCTGTGGTTGAGAAGGGGAAGAATGGCAAAGATCATATCAGCGGCGGCAAGGGCAATCGGTGTGGCACACCACAGGGGGGCGTGATTTCCCCCTTGCTGGCGAATCTGTACCTGCATCTTATTGATAGGATATGGAAACGTCACGGTCTGGAGCAGAAATATTCCGCCCGGCTGGTGCGTTATGCCTATGATATGGTGTTGTTGTGCGCAAGGGATACACAAAGGCCGCTATCCATGCTGAAGTATTTGCTGGAACGTCTTGGTTTGAAACTGAACGAGACGAAGACGCATGTAGTCGATGCATGGCAAGAGAGCTTCGACTTTCTCGGGTTTGAAATCCGGATGAGACGCAGCCCCCGCAGTGGCAAGAGCTATCCCCATGTGCAGCCGGGGAAGCGTGCAGTGAAGCGGATCAAAGCCAAGCTGAGCGCACTAACCGGCAGGAACCTTACGCCCATACCTCTTCCAGACATCGTACAGCGACTAAATCAGTCCCTGCGCGGCTGGTCAGGCTACTTTGACTACCGTAACAGCACGAAAGTGTTTGGTCATGTAAGGTGGCATGCAGAGGAGCGATTGCGTACGCATTTGCGCAAACGTCACAAGGTGAGAATCCGTCGTTTTGGATACACAAGGTTCCCCCACAGCGTGCTGTATGAGCGTTATGGACTGTTCAAACTCCCGACGACAGCTCCCTGGAAGAGGGCGCATGCCTTGGCATGAAGAACATCGGAAAGCCGTGTACGGGAAAACCGTATGCACGGTTTGATGAGGGAGGGCTGGTAACGTTATCCATGGAATGGCTATTGAGGCACCGCCGGACGAAAGGGGCGGAAACAGATAGGCCGTTTCTACAGATGAGGAAACCTGCTCTCTACTCTACCCTTATTCCCTTATTCCTCCAGTTGTCGATTGGTCGGCTTGGTTGGCCGAGGGGGACGAATCTGAACATATCAGCACCTTACGGCGAAATGCTGACAAAGGCTTGCCGTGTGGTTCGGATCGGTTTGTTAT
>JALTPW010000031.1 GCA_026999335.1 Chromatiales bacterium | reverse complement strand
AGCTCACTAGCTGGCGCACACCATCCGCCTTGGCGTACTTCAGGCTTCTTAAAATATCCCGTATAGCCGCGTCTCGGACTTTCGGCGGTTCCGGTATCTCAGTGGGCCAAGAACCTTGTTTGGTTCGACCATCCAGCAAGGGATAGCGATTTGGGTCAAACAACTGCCCTCCATGAGCGGCGATACGAATATCAGGATCGACGCTGCCGTCATGTAGCAAGCGTGAACTCGCCAACAGCCGGGCATAGGCTGCATAAGAGTGTTTGAGCTTCTCAGGGGCGAGTCGCTTGGTTTCTTCCAATTCAGTTAGGAGGTGGAGGACGCCATAGGCTCTGTCATAGTTGACGTTGCCGTGGGGCAGCAGGCCGTTTTCTTCAGCATAGAGAGTGAACAGCAGGCGCATAATAAATGCGACGCTGGACTCGAATATTTCAGCTTCGCTGTAACCGCGCAGGAAGGTACCACCAAGTTCGGCATCCACCCTGTCCAGCTCGTGAACAAGAATCTGCAGCGCTTCACGAACCTGATTGCCGAGCTGGTCAGCTACATCCAGTTGCCGCTGACGGCTTTGCTTGATGAGTTCCAGTACAACCTGATCGCGCGGTCCGGCAAAAAAGCGAGACTCGCCGAGCAGGTCTTTAAAGGCGGCAAGGGTGAGCGGGTCATCATTCCAGGTTTGCGCGGTCCACGTCATCCAGGACGTGGTTTCAGATGGAGAAGCGACCACGAGGCGCCAAGCCTCACCATTGGTCAGCAAGCCCAGTTCGACGCCTGTTTCACGCAGTAACCGGTCAAACTTGGTGGTAGGCGATGCCTTCCAGCGCCCTTTGTCCTGTAGCCAAGGCTTGTCCAGTGATTGCTCGTGTGGCACTTCAAGCACCAGCATGATGGGCTTGCATTCATCTAGCAGGATTCGGCTGGGGCGAAGCGTTTCTTGCTGCTCAGGCAGGTTTACCACCATGTTGGCCGGAATGGCCGCGCCTACTTGCCAGTAATCTTTGTCCTTAAGACCCAGAAATTCTTCGAGAATGAAATTGAGCCAAGCGGGTTGACCATTGCCCTCGACCATGCCCTTTGGCAGGTTCCAGATTTCTCGTTGCTTTCGGAAGTCGGTCAGTTCTGCTTTGTCGAGGGATCTGAAATTGCCCGCATCTGCCAGCACCGGTTCGCTTAATACAACACCGGTAATTTCTACGCTGGATAGCCAGCGATGCTGCCGCTTGGCGACACGTTTATTGGTGGCCATTAGTTGCCCTCCTTAGGAAGGATGATTTCCAGAGCAACCGGGTACATTCTTTGATCTGTCACTTTATATAAATTTCGCTGGCGTTTCGGTTCTGTTTCTCGTTCTTGTTGGAGTTGCTCAAGCCTGAGCTGAAGAGCAAGGAAATCCTGCTCTCGCTGTTCCTGCTCTTCCTCATCAAACGCGAATTGCATCTGCAAATCCGCTGAGCGTTTTTGCCACTCCTTGATGGCATTTCTGATGGCAGTAATGCGTTCTGTCGCCAGGCTTTGGGCGTGTTTGCGTGCAACTTCACCACGTTCTTTCAGGGTGTCGATAAGCAATTTGGCTTGTGCATCGGCTGTGGTCGAAAGTTTCTCGGCAATGGCCTCAAGATGGGGATAGATAAGCTCTTGAACATCGGTGATGTCGCCGGTGAAAACTGTTGCATCCTCCGGCCGCGATACTGCTTGCTCAACCAAATTGCCACCGCGAATCTCGAGTTGGCAACGAACCAGGCCTTCATGGAGGCGATTGTGTTCAGGGCCCAACAGCACAAGCCGTCCCCAGGCAATAACAGCCGGTGAGATGATCGCTGTGGATTCTGTTATGGTGACTCTGTTAAGACGTTCTCTGGACGACTGTGCTCCCCACATTTGCACCCGAAAAGAGGAGATGGCTCGTCGCATCAAGAGGTGATCCAGATGGACGATGCCTATGGCATCATCATCCCTGGCCTTAGCGCGATTAAACGACAACCGTTTCTGCAAATAATCGGTACTGACGTAGGTTTTGCATTCGGTCCATGCGGTAGGAACCTGCAGCAGAATGAACTCGTCGTTACCCAACTGTCTGATTGCCTCTTCGCAACCTTCCAATCGCAACGCCTGATCTAATAGCTGTAACTGATTGCTATCTGATATGTCGAGTGCTGTTCGCGCTTTGCTCAATGCCTCAACCATTTGAGCTACGCCTTCATTTTCTCGGGCTTCAATGGCCATTTCTTTCTGCGCCATTCTTCTGCGCGCATCATCATCGATAGCGGCAAGATTGACGTCCTGGCCAAGTGCTTTTCGTCGAACATTATCGGCGATTATGGCGCCGACACTGCCAAGATCATTTCTGATTGTTTCTACTTTGTCGACGATGAGTTTGAGAAACTCGGAATCTTCCTGATTTTTGTAGACGAAGTGGTGTATGCGTACTTCATCCGCTTTTTGTCCATGACGGTCCACCCGGCCGTTGCGTTGTTCCAGGCGTATCGGATTCCATGGGATTTCGTAGTGAATCAAGTTGCGGCAGTATTTCTGGAAGTCCGCGCCTTCCGAGGCGGCGTCAGTTGCGAGGAGAATTCGCACACTAGTTTCGCTGTTAGGGGCCTGAAATTCATCGTTTATCCGCTGGCGATCGCCGTCATTCATGCCGCCAACAATGGTGCGTGTAGCATCCAGGTATCCGTGTTTTTCGAGCACGCGTTCAAGATAATTGAGCGTGTGCTTGTACTCGGTAAAGATAATGACACGTTCACCGTTCCATTCGTCATTGGCCCGTAGATTGTTGTTAATCCATGAGATCAATGCAGCGGCTTTGCTGTCTTCCTGAATCGAGAAGTGTGAAACCTGTTTGTCTACGATTTCATACATTTCCTGCAGGAAGCGTTTTTCATCGTTGGTCAGCTCATTTATAAGCTTGGATGCGGCGCTAGTAGCGGCTTCGAGGTTGTCTTCTTTCTCCTCGTCGTCACTCCAGTCTTCGGAGTCTTTTTGCTCCAAGCTGTTAAACAGCGACTCTCCAATACCAAGTTCTTCTTTAATGCCTGTATTCTGCGTATGGACGATAAGGCTTTCGCGTAGAGCTAACGGGGAAGACAGGGCCCGTTTTTTTAGCAAGGTGAGTACGAACTGCAGTGGTCGTTCGGTGCGCTTATCGGCGGAACTTAAACGACTTTCTGTATAGGATTGGAGCAAGTCAAACAGACGCTGTTCATCACCCTTCAAATTGACGTAAAGCTGCGGGTCGGTTGTTTCATCGCGTGGAAGAATGACCCTTTTGGGGAAGCGGGGAGAACCATCAGGGTTTAAAATATCCTGCTTTAAACGGCGCACGGTCACAGCAGAAAGCTGAGTCTTGTCGAGGTCAGTGCCACGTGAAAACCGCAGGTTGTCTAAAATCTCCAATAAACCGGTGAAACTTTCACGGTATCCGTTGTGTGGTGTTGCGGTGAGAAATATTTTATGCTCAAACTGCTCAGATATTGATCGGAGCAGTGAGGTGCGTTCAGAGTCGCGAATATATTGTTTTTTTCCTGAAGGAGCCGCGTTATGGGCTTCATCCAAAATCAGGAGATCCCAGGGGCGGTTGTTTGGGCTTTCCTCTCGCCGTCTGCGTGTGTATTCGTCGAATAAGCGGCGAGGGTGTTCGGTCTTTAGATAATCAATCGACGTAACGAGTCGTGGGAAGCTGGCCCAAGGATTAATGGTTGGGCCATATTCTTTCCTCATTTTTAGGACGGAATTCCGGTCAATGATTTTGAATTCGAGGCCAAATTTCTCGGCCATCTCGTCAACCCATTTAAGCTTCAAATGCGCGGGACAGACTATCAGTACTCGACTAGCTCTGTGGCTATGGATAAGTTCCTGGGTGACCAGGCCCGCTTCAATGGTCTTACCCAGACCAACATCGTCAGCTAGCAATAGGCGCACTCTGGGCATATTGGTGGCCCGGATGACGGGAGCCAGCTGATACTCTTCCATTTGAATGCCACCCCTGAATGGGGCTTGTAGCATATCGCCTACAGCTATAGAGCTTGCACCCCATTGAAGGGAACGTATAAAAGCGTCGAAGAGTTCTGGTTCGTCGTGGGCAGTGATGTCTGGCAGAGTTGTGGACTCAACCAGCATGGGGGCTACTTCACGTTCCCATATAACTTGAATATTATCTCCCAGGGCATCATCGCTCAGGCATTCAAGGGCGACCCTATGGATAGCATTGCCTGCTTGAACCGTAGTTTTATTGACTGCTGTGACCGCCCATATCTTATGGCGCAGTTTGACTATTTGCCCTTGTTCCGGTGCTGCCCCTGACTTTGGCATATTATTTGGTTCCGTGTTTTTTTAATATAAATGTACCTGGCTATATCTTTAACCTACTGTGGTAGACATGAGTCTTTGGTTTCTCGATCGAGTTCGTGGTCACCGTTATCCCAATTCTATAAGCAAACCTTTAGTAGTTCTTCGGTAAGCTGTGCAGTGGTTGCGTGTATCTACTATGTAGAGTTTCTCACCTTAGACTGTTGCCTGATCCAGTTATCAATATCTACACGCAAGAAACGCCATGATCCCCCGACTTTGAATGCGGGTATCTTCTTCGCTGCTGCCAGGCGATAGACCGTTCGTTTGCCCACTTTGAGGTAGGCCGCTACCTCATCAAGGGTAAATATCTCTCCAGTCTCGTCTTTCATCGTTTCCTCAGCTGGTGCCAGGACAGGGGCCAGTAATGATGGTAATATTGGCAAGGATACGGCAAACTTGTGCATAATTGAACAGCTACGTGCCAGGAGGGGGGTATGATTGACCCGGCAAGCCAGGCCCAGCTAAAGGAGGCCATCGCGGAATGCATTGGCACGGATCAGGGGGTGCTGGATGCGCTGCGGCAAGAGATCCGTCCATTGAAGAATGCTACTCGGCGTATTCAACCTCGTGCCACGACATCGATTTCTCTGGTTGGAACCGATGGCGGTAACAATCAGCTGCAATTCGACCCCTTCTTAATCCAACTGGTCCGGGTGGTAGACAGCAGTAACAATGAGTACTGCCTAGAGGCGGTTTCACCTACCACACCGATCCAGAAGCTCAACGAGCGCCAGTTCGCCTCTGACGGCTCTCCGCGCACGGCGCTGGGCGAGATGATGGCCTTTCTCGGTGTGGACAATTTGCCGGCACTCTCCCACATGATTCGGCCGACCGACAAGGGTAAACCAGTTTCTCCCAGCTGGGTGCAGGTGTACCGAGAACTGGTCGAATGGGCCATTTTGTTTGCCCTCCTCAAGAAGGATTTCGGTACGGATACTCTAATTGTCTGCGATGGTCTCTTACGCAGTAAGGTATTTGCCAAGGACCTATTTCAACGGCTATTGCAGGGGATGAGACATCGCATCGACACGCAATGGAGCCAGAGTCGCCGCCGTGTGTACCTCGCTGGCGTGGCTAAGCACAGTAAAGTTCTCTCGCGTTATCGTCTGGCGATGGCTTTGGAGGGGGTGCTTCAAACCGATTATCCAGCCTATGTAGAAGTGCCGCGGGAGGTAGAGGAACGAGCCTATGTGTGGTCAGAGTTTGCACGGGGAGATGATCGCGCTGGTGAAGGTGGTGAGATCAATAAGTTTGTAGGCGGCAAGATGTTCCTGGTGAAATTTGGTTCTCATCGTAGGGATCCGGTTTGGCCTGTGGACATCTTTGTTCCTCAGATTGGGGAATCGCAGACCATTCTAGGGTCAATGTTGGCTGACGCGATTAATGGTTTCCCAGTACCCTATTATCCACGCTGCTTACAGAAGGCTCATGAGAATGCTGCGCTGGTTGACTTTGATTTCGACATCCTGCAGGACTTCATATATGAGGGCGTGCGATCGAGCCTTGGTGGAGACGCTGGTACCTTGGACACGTTCCAGCTTCAGGATGCTGATCCAGCACAACGGCGGTACGGATAAAGGGAGAAAAACATGGCAGAAATCCAGCTCTTTCCCAGGGAACAGGTTGTCGGCATCTTTCGGGGTTTTCAGCAAGGTGGCATGGAATTCCACGCCGACTTGGTGTTGCCGTATCGGAACGAGTTCCAGAATATCCCTATGCATGGACAGTTCCTCCTTGTTCAACTCGAGACGCCCGA
>JALTPW010000030.1 GCA_026999335.1 Chromatiales bacterium | reverse complement strand
TGGGCGCACCTGCCCTATGAGCTGCTGGAAACCGTTTCCCGCCGTATTATCAACGAAGTGCCGGGTATCTCTCGTGTCACTTACGATATTTCCAGCAAGCCGCCCGCCACCATTGAGTGGGAGTGACAGGGATTTATAAGTCGTTGATTTGCAAGGATTAGCATAGCCAAATTGATGATGTAATCTGCATCATCAATGGTATTTTTCATGGTATTTTTTGCGCGTTGTAGTGCACTAACCGGCGATACCATGAGAAGTAGATTGATGCTGGCATGGTATCAGCCGCGCTTAGTATTACCTGTTTTAGCAAGGCCTCAGCCCGCCGGCCATAAGGGACATGAGCGGCTCCCAGACCACGAAGGGAATGCACGTCCTTGTTTGTTTTGTGCCGACCTTACCTCGCGCTCACTTATACAGACACAGAGGCCCTGAATAGCACTTTTCTTTTGAAAGAAAAAGATATACACTTTTCTTTCAAAAATATGGGCAAGCACACAGACAGTACCGACAGCAAGATCCTCCGGCGGATTCAGGCTCGCAAGCGAGGCTGGGTTTTTACGCCCGATAGTTTCTCGGATCTCGGCACCCGCCGGGCTGTTGATCTCGCACTGATGCGGCACCGGGACAGCGGCCTCATCCGCCAGATGGCCCGGGGGCTGTATGATTACCCGAAAATCGATCCCCAGCTGGGTCCGCTGCAGCCATCGACGGACGATATCGCAAGCGCATTGGCAGGTCGCGATGCCACTCGTCTTCAACCTTCCGGGGCCTACGCGGCCAACCTGCTTGGACTCTCCACGCAAGTCCCAATGAAGGTCGTTTATTTAACGGACGGCCGTACGCGGACTGTCCAGGTTGGCAAGCGCCAGATCATCCTGAAGCACACGACTCCACGCAATATGGCCACCGCAGGGAAGATCAGTGGACTGGTGATCCAGGCGTTGCGCCACCTGGGCCGGAAGAACGTCGATCAGCAAGTCATCGCACAGCTTGATCGTCGGCTCGATGACGATGCACGCAAGCAACTGGTAAAGGATATCCGATATGCCCCGGCCTGGATCGCCGATATCATTCGTTCACTGGCCGATCGGAAAAGCGCGGTATGAAAGAATTTATTGAAATGTCGGAAGAACGTCGCCGGTTGGTCTGTACGCAGACCGGCGCACAATTGAATCTGTTCGAGATTGCCGTCGAGAAGGACTTCTGGGTTTGTTGGACGCTGGGCAAGTTGTTCGATCTGCCTGAATGGGGTAAACATCTGACATTCAAGGGTGGTACGTCGTTGTCCAAGTGCTGGAATCTCATCGAACGTTTTTCCGAAGATATCGATATCGTCATCGACAGGGAAGCCCTGGGTTTTGGTGGGGACAATGCCCCGGAACAAGCACCCAGCAGGAAACAGACGGCCAAGCGCCTCAAGGCGCTGAAAGAAGCCTGCCAGCAATGTATCAGCGACCAGATTCAACCGGCACTCATCGAATCGATCTCATCGGATCTGCCGGACACACTCAAATGGTCGCTTGAGCCTGATCCCGACGATCCCGATGAACAGACCTTGCTGTTGTTGTATCCAACGGCCTTCCCGGAGCAGGCCGCCTATCTTCGTCGTGCTGTAAAGATTGAGATGGGCGCCCGGTCGGATACAGAGCCTGTTGCACCCGTCGAGATCGCTCCCTATATCAGAGAAGCCTTCCCGGAATTACTGGCCGAGCCAGGTTCAGATGTGAGGGCAGTACGGCCAGAGCGCACATTTCTGGAAAAGGCAATGCTGCTGCATGAGGAGACATTTCGTCCAGAAGCCAGGAAAAAGCAGCGACGATCGATGGCCCGCCACTACTATGACCTCTACCGGATGATTCAGGCCGGGGTGGGTGACGAATCTGTCCGGGATCTCGAGCTATTCAATCGGATCGCCACACATCGTCAGGTGTTCTTCCGTTATACGTGGGTCGACTATTCGATGCTAAATCCGCAGGAACTGCAGCTGGTACCCTCAGCCGCCGATCTCCCCGCGTGGCAGGCCGATTATGAAAGTATGCAGCAGGAAATGTTCTATGGTGAGGTGCCAACATTTGAGGAGATTCTGGAGGAAGTCGCTGATTTCCAGAACCGGCTGAATGCTGGGTAAGCAATACTACCAAGGGGCAGTGTGAGAGCTTTCAATCGGAAAATTTTTTGAGCATTTCGTAGGATTTTCTGAGCATGGTATTTTTCATGGTATTACCGTTTGGCAGAAAAATAAGTCATTGAAAATAAAGGCTAAAAATCGCTTATTGATAATAGAGTGGGAGTGACAGGCATTGCCAGGCAATGTCTGGCAATGGTTAGCATCTACAGGCACTAAAGAGAAAAGCTCTATTTATTTATAGATGCAGCAAGAATAAATTCTTTTTTCGGCTAAGTCCGCAACCAGTTTTCCACTTTCAGTCCCGGCACTCTTGAGAATTCCCTGACATTGGCTGTCACAACCGTCAGATTATTTGAGAGGGCATGTGCGGCAATCAGCAGGTCGTTTGGCCCGATAGGGGTTCCCTGCCGTGCGAGGTGATGGCGTATTGCTGCATACTGGCGATCAGCAGGCGTTTCCAGCGGTAGAATTTCCAATGCCGATAGGATCAAGTCGATACGCTCGGCAAGTTTTGCCGAGTTTGACTTGGCTGCGCCATAACGGAGTTCTGCTGCGACAATGATATTGGTGCAAACACTGTCCTCGCCGGCTTTGGTGATTTGCGCCGCTACTTCGCCCTGTGGATTTCGAACCAAATCGGACAGGATGTTGGTGTCCAGCAAATACCTCAGTGATGCACTCACAGTTGCACGTCATCCAGTGGCGGCAGATCATCGTCAATATCGGGGAAAGGTTCAGTCAGAGGATCCAGCGTGGCAAGCAGGGCCAGTAACTTTCCTTTACGGACCGGTTCCACGATCAGGCGGTCGCCTTCCTTGTGGATGATTGCTTCCTCGCCTTCCAACTCGAATTCACGAGGAATGCGCAGCGCCTGGTTACGACCGTTACGAAAGAGGCGGACATGGCGTTCAGGAGTTGACATTAGGGCATCCTCTGGCTTGTGGCATATGTCTAAGCATATGCCTAGAAAGCCGTCTAGTCAACTGGCAGGTCACTGTTTTTTAGGCTGTATTGTCTCGGTATTCCTTGGTGCTTGGTGAATAGCAGCATTTTCTGAACATGGTATATTCCATGGTATTGCCACTTACAGAAAAAATAAGTCATTGAAAATAAAAGCTAAAAATCGCTTATTGATAATAGAGTGGGAGTGACCGGCACTGTCGGGTAATGGCTCCATCATAACAGGTCTTTCAGCTTTTCATTCGCGAGTATCAACTTGCGTTTGCGCTGAAGTTTCACGATGCCGGGATCGAAGTTTTCCATGATGTCATCGTAAGTTTCGGCAAGAAAGTCGAGGGCGAGGCGTATTTCCTGTTCGATGAGTGCACCAACCTTCTCTGCATCGGCAGCGAGTTGTCGGCAGTCGTTGACGAAGTTCCGGAAGCGTACGGCGTCCAGTGCCATGGCGTCAGAAAATACGAAATCCATGTGTGGTTCGTTATCTCCTGTCCGATTGATCATATACACACAGCGTGTCGGCGCTTTATCGAATCGATCAAGCAGCGCTTCGTGCCTTTCCTGCATATAGGTGTAGTAACGATCTCGTAGCGCTTGCAACTGGCCTTCCAGACCACCGGCATCGAGTTTTTTATCGTAGGCGTATCCCTTGCCTTCACGCTTGCCATGATCCGGGCCATCGACGTATTGGTGGGGAATCAGTTTGTCGATATGCTCGAATCCGGCTTCATCCAGCGTATCGGTCAGATAGCCGGCCAAGGAACAAATATCGGCATAGTGGAAAGTGCCATTGATCACCAGCCTTGCCCAGCAGCGGTGAAGTTCACCCCGCCAGGGGCATGGCGTGTACGCTGGATCCTCCTGCTGGCGCGCCTGCTCCTGGAAGCGGTGATCGTTACGCGCATAATCGCCGACTGTGTCGAAATCGAGCAGGGTGACATTTTCGGGGAGAAATTCATTCAGAAAGAAATGATTCTTTCCAATGCCTTGAAAGGGTAACTGGGTGCTGTTCAGCAACAGATACTGGTTATCATCGAAGGTTTCCAGCGCAGCATCCAGTTCTTCCGGAGTGTTGACCGTAATCCCGAATAATCCGTTGAGGAGCGTTTGCCGGATTCGGAAGTCATCCTCTGATGTTAGGTGAAGCCGGTAAGCATCACGTTCAACTTCGGGTAACGAAAAATAGTCCGGTTTTACTCGTATCACTGCTTGGCGCAGGATTGCACTCCATTCGTGATAATTGGTTTCCATCGATTTTTCTGCTCATCAAAGGCAATGTGCCGCATCCTGCAAGGCAACCATCAAGGTCATCGAATCAATCGGGGATTCGACAAAGCCGTTACGAATGTAGAAAGCTTTGGCGTCTTCTGAAAGTGTGTGAACCAGCAGTGCCCGGATGCCGGCTTGTTGTGCAACAGATAAGGTGCGCAGCATGGCGTCTTTCAGTAGCCCTCGACCCAAACCTGACTGTTGCCATTGCTGATCGATGGCCAATCTTCCAAGCACCATGACGGGAATTGGATCCGGCATATTGCGGCGTATTTTCCCTGGCGCATTTTGGTGCTCGACACTGCCAGTCGCTAGGGCGTAATAACCGATGATCCACTTGCCTTGACTGATCACAAAGGTGTGGGATGCACCGGAAACTTCGTTCTTGAGAGCATGGCGTTTAAGCCATTCATCCAGTACCGGAACACTGCATGAAAAGGTATCAACGAGGTGATCTTCTGTAATGGGTGCAGGCGCCGTTATTCTTCCCATGGTGCATTGTCGCGTAACAGTTTTCGCAGTGCAGAGTTGTCTTTGACCGGTGCATTAACGATTGCTGTGAATGTTTTGCAGGTTTTGTCGTCCACCAAAAAGAGCCGTTGGTCAAGTAAAATGTTTTCAGCTTCACGGCAGGCCACTTCCAGCATAAAGTCCGAACGATTCTTGTTGAGCCGCGCTGCGGCCTTGTCAATCAGGTTGCGCTGCGTGGTGCGAGCGCGGATGTTAATGGGTGCTACGCGGTTCTGTGTGTCAGTCATCGCAATAGTCTCCTATTGTATAGATGATCAATATACATTAATGTATATTGATCGTCTATACGGTTACTGAAGGACATGAGCAACACTTTTTGAACATGGTATTTTTCATGGTATTGCTGCTTGCATCAACAAGTAAGCGATTGAATAACAAGATTAAAAACAGCTTGTTTATAATAAGAGTGGGAGTGGGGTATTGTAACCTATTGTATATTAACGACAAATACACTTGTTGAACATTTTCGAGCGTATCATCAACGAGATAGGGGCCCTGATTGCGCAATTGCGTCATCGGCCGCGTGTTTCATGAACTCGGATTGATCGAACAGTGGGGAAGTGGTATCCAGCGCATGATGGCGGCGTGCCGCAAAGCGGGGCTCGCACCGCCCATACTTGAAGAAATCGGCACGAGTCCGCAGGATCCAAAGCGGCGATATTTCAGGGCGGGATAAAGAAAGATAATGTACATTGAAGCAAGGAAGAAGCTAATCGACTGGGTGCGTAAGCAACTGATCGGCCCGCCTGAGCCGGCGGCAGATAGCTCGGATCTCCATGGTGTGCTGCCTACGGAGCGTTTCCCTTGCGGGGCAATCTACCCAACGTCTCAATGGGGCGAAGGCATCGACCCTGCTAGCGAAGATGTCGATGACGCTGAGGGTACGACCGAAGTCGCGAGTCAAAGCATCGCTGAATCTGCCATCGTGCGGCGATACATCCCACCGTCGTCGTTGGGCTTCTCGTTCTTCATCAAGGGCCACGACATCCGTTTTCAGGTGCTGTGTCGTGCTGTCCGGTATGAACACAAACGCAAAGCAAACCAGCATACATGGACACGCGAGGAGTTGGCTTCCGGACAAGGGAACGACGAGGATTTCGAGAACATCGTCTGTCCCGGTAAAGAGCAACGCCAGAGTTTTCACAAGCTGGAAGGAAGCGCACGCGTGGACGTGCTGTGGAGGCGTTTTGCCGATGGCTGGATTGTGACAATTTCTCTCTGTAATGCGCAGGAGGTCTCAGACGGCCAGACAGGCAGAGACTACGTCTTCGAGCGTGCCGAAAAGACCCTGTTCGAGGCCGGTCTCCGCTGCGTGATCGACGCCGGCGATGTTGGTGTCTATCCGCGCGTCGATCGGAGCCTGCTAGACCAGGAAGAACAGGAAATCGAACTCCAGTACGCCCACCGGCACATCTACGCCATCGGGCATGGCTGTGCCGCCGACTGGAAGGTGAAGGACGCTAAGGTCGTCGAACTGCGCTCCGAAACAATGCCGGTGGTGGAAGTGCCGCAGATGACGGCGGATACGGGATCGGGTGGTGAGCCTGTGCTGTCGCTGACGCGACTGGCCGGCATCGACAATGTTCACGCAACCCTCCTGCCCGGGTTGGACGATTTCATAAGCGGGTACTCGAACTGGGTTGCCAACCAACGAGGTAATATCTCAGGCCTTCCAGTCGACGACCACGCAGCCGCAAGCCGCATGGTCGAGCGCATGAACACAGCCGTCTCACGCATGCGTGTGGGCCTGCGCCTGCTGGGCGACAATGCACAGGCAAGACTGGCCTTTGCCTTGGCCAATCGCGCCATGCTGGATCAGATGCGCCAGCATGATCATCTCCAGGGCAAGTCCCGCGTTGACAATGCCTATCGTTGGCGGCCGTTCCAGTTGGCCTTCTTGTTAACCACGCTGGAATCCACGGCGAACGAGGACAGCGAGTTCCGCGATACGGTTGACCTGATCTGGTTCCCGACGGGTGGCGGTAAGACCGAAGCCTACCTCGGCCTGATCGCCTTCCTGATCGTACTGCGGCGGCTGCGTCATTCCGATACCGGGGGCGGAACCGCTATCCTGATGCGCTATACACTGCGTCTGTTGACCCGCGATCAGTTCATACGCGCAACCCGCCTGATTTGCGCGCTGGAACTAATCCGGCGTGAACGCGATGATCTCGGATCGGCGCCGATCACCGTCGGCATGTGGGTGGGAGAGGCCACCAGCCCAAACACCTTCCTGAAGGCTGCCGAGCTGGTAAACAAGGCGCGTGCGACGGGTGAAAAACCCGCGCTTGTACTCGACCGTTGTCCCTGGTGCGGACAGGACTTCGAGATCGCATATAACTACGACGGCACCACGCAGCACTTCCATTTCCTCTGCCGGAACCCGGGCTGCGACTTTGGCGCGTTCCCGGGTGGGGTACTGCCCTGCAATGTCGTTGACGAAGCCTTGTATGCCGAAGCCCCGACCATGCTGGTCGCCACCGTGGACAAATTCGCCAGGCTGGCCTGGGAAGGTCGTGCTAATACATTTTTCGGCGGTACACGATATCGTCCACCCGAAATCATAATTCAGGATGAATTGCACCTGATTGCCAGTGCGCTGGGTTCGGTGGCCGGTCTGTACGAAGCCGCTATCGACACCGTGCTTCAATTGCGCGGTGTGTATCCGAAGTACATTGCATCGACCGCCACCATCCGCATGGCGGAGCAACAGGTGAAACGACTGTATGGACGCGAAGTCGCCGTGTTTCCGCCGCCGGGACTGAACTGCGACGATGCCTATTTCGCCCGTACCGTGCCGCTAGAGCAACGCCCGGGCCGAATCTACGTAGGCTATCTGGCGCCGATGCTGAACCGTCAGCAGTGCCTGGCACCGCTGGCGGCGGCATTGCTGTTGGCTCCGCACGTGCTGTTCGAGAGTGAACAGGATGCACGGGAACTGCTGGATGCCTGGTGGACGCAGGTGGTGTATCACGGCAGCCTTAAAGGGGTCGGCAACAGCCACACGGCTTTTGCCAGTGATGTGCGCGATTTCATGCGGCTGTTGTCTGGCACAACGGACGCGCAGGTTCAGGAAAATGAAAAGGCGAAGAAACAAGAACGCTCGACGCCGAGCATTGCCCAGCTCACCAGCTTGCAGACGGCGGCGCAGAATGCAGAGATTTTTGCCCGCTTGAGCAAGACACGCGAAAAGGATGGCTGCCTGGACGCCGTACTGGCCACCAATATGATCTCGGTCGGGCTTGATGTGGCTCGACTGGCGCTGATGATCATCAACGGTCAGCCGTTGACCACGGCGGAATATATTCAGGCCAGCAGCCGCGTGGGGCGCAGCGAGGCGCCCGGCGTGGTGTTCGCCAACTACTACCGTGAACAGGCGCGCAGCCTGTCACACTACGAGAGCTTCCGCCCTTACCATGAAGCCTTCTACCGCTTCGTCGAGCCCACCAGCGTCACGCCCTATACCTACCAAGCCCGCTTGCGCGCCCTGCACGCGGCGCTGGTCATCGTGATGCGACACTGTGGGTTTGGCTTGTTGAACAATGGCGCAGCCGCCAACTTTAATCCAGACGATTCGCAAGTTTCCAAAGCCGTTGAACAACTCAAACGACGTTGCGTACTGTCAGCGCCCGATCAGGTCGAAGAGGTGAACAGGCATATCGACGCCCTAATTGCTGAATGGCAGATCGAGGTCGAACGCTGCCGGATAGCTCGAAGACAATTGGAGTATCAAGTCCCCGACCAGGACAACGGGCGCGATCGCCTGTTGTACAACCATGATGATCGGATTTGCGGCCTGTGGCCGACCTTGCAATCCTTGCGCAACGTCGAAAACACCGCCCTGCTCAAGGCGCTATGAACCATGCCCAATGAACTGATTCCGATACGTCTGTCACACCTGCTCGGCCATAGCGGCGTCGGGGCCATCGTGCGTGGAGCGAATGGGCTGGTGGTCGTTCAGGACACCCGGCAATGGACGGATTGTCAGGGCATCTCCGCTGGCAAGCTGATTCCGTATGTGGAGCGTGTGCGTGCCACGCTGGGCATCGAGGAGCAACTGCGCGAGCCGCCTGTGGCGAAAGAGCTGGCGAATGGACAGGTAGATGGCACCTGTGTCCCGGCGACACGATTTCCCTCCTGGATGCGCTGCCCGGCCTGTGGCGCAATGTATCGTTGGCCGTGGCGGAACGATCAGCCCGATTACGCACCCCGTTGCAATCATCAAGGCTGCAAGCAACGCCCGAAGCTGGAGCAGGTGACTTGGGTGCTCGCGCATCCAGAGGGATACCTTGCCGATGTGCCGTGGCATTTTCTCGCGCACAAGGACGCACGTGATCCCACACCGCGCAACTGCAAAGTACAAGATCAATTACGGTTAATTGAACGCGGCTACGAAGAGCGCATTTTACGGTGCGGCGCCTGCCGAGCTGAAACCCGGTTTCGTGATGATGAACGAGTGGGATTTGGCCAGGGCCGGATGCAGCCGTGGACGAAGGACGCTATGGTTCCGCCTGGAGAAGGTGCAGAAGATGGTGATCAAGACGTCGCGCAAGTACTGACTATCAATGACACTCGGGTCTATGGACCAGTTGCCGAATCCGTGCTAGTGATTCCACCGGAATCCCGTGTACGCAAGGGAACCGTCGTGGATCGCCTGTACCGCAATTCTGGTGATCGTAGCCGCATCGACGGAGCACGAACGCGATTAGCGAGGAAAGGCATCATACGGACGCTGGCGACGGAATATCGCTGTACGCCAGACGATATCGAAACCGCATTGGCCGACCTTGCGCGCGGCTATCCCTTGTATGGCGAGAACCTCACGCCCGGGCAATTGCGGGAAAGCGAGTTTGAGGCATTCCTGGAGGTACTGCCTGACCAGCGCGAGGACGAAGACCTGGTGACTCGCAACAGAAGTGACGAGTGGTGTGAACTGGGGGTGGCGGCCGACCTGGATACTGAGGAACGGAAAATTGTCCATGGCGTCCGTCATCTCGTTCGCGTGGATCGCCTAAAGGCGGTGAAGGTATTCAAGGGCTTCACCCGCTTGGGCGGAATAGACGTAGTTCCGCCAGACATCATTGGTGAATCCGACTGGTTGCCCGCCATCGAGTTGTATGGGGAAGGCATATTCCTCGCACTCGACGAGGACAGGCTCAGAACATGGGAGCAAAGCCCGGCTATTACAACCCGGCTGAAGCAACTGCTTCCCCGCTTTATCCAATCCGGTCGCAACGCCCCCAACCCATTGACACCCAGGTTCATGCTGCTACATACGTTGTCACACCTCTTGATGCAGCAAATCGAGTCCGAAGGCGGCTATCCGGCGGCATCGCTGATCGAGCGCATCTACTGCGCCAATGCTCCACAGCCTATGGCTGGCATCCTCATCCATGTCGCGGTTCCTGATATCGCCGGCTCACTGGGTGGTCTGGCCGAACTGGCAGAACCTCGGCGTTTTCTGGGCATCCTGATCCGTGCACTGGAGCATTCACACTGGTGTTCGCTTGACCCGGTCTGCAGCGAGCATGAGGGGCAGGGGCCGGGCCTGCTCAACCGCGCTGCCTGCCATGCCTGTGCGCTGGTGCCCGAGCCTGCCTGCGAATACGGCAATACCTTGCTGGATCGCGGTTTCGTCAAGAACGACGCCGTCAACGGACTACCTGCTTACTTTGGAATGTCCTGACCATGTCCATTGATCGCACCCGCCGATTTAACCTGCCCGGTATCCAGGATTTGAGCAAGGATCAGGATGAGGCGCTGGCATTACCGCTCGAGGGGCAACACCTGATTGTTGGTGGTCCTGGCACCGGAAAGTCGGTAGTGGCGCTGTTGCGGGCACGTCGCTTGGCTCAGGAAGACAGAACCTACTGGACTCTCGTATACAATCACTTGCTGGATCATTCAAATCGACATCTATTTGGCAGCGATCAAACATTCTCCGCCAAGACTTGGGACTCTTGGTTTCGCTGTATTTACAAACATTTCTTTGACGCCGTCATCCCAACGCATGACCCCGAGAAACCTGGAGGTTATCGCCCCATAGATTGGGAGGCCGTCGAACAACAGCTTCAATCTCTGGATAATATCGAGGATCAAAGCAATAAATTTCTGGTTATCGATGAGGGGCAGGATATGCCGCCAGCCTTTTATCGAACGCTGATCAATCTTGGCTTCGAGAATTTCTATGTGGCGGCCGACCAGAACCAGCAGATCCACCCCGACAAGTGTAGTTCTCGCCAGGATATCGAGAACACCCTCGCAACCGAACCGAGCGACACGCTGGAACTGAAAACCAACTACCGAAACACGCGCCCTATCGCGCTGCTTGCCCAGCACTTTTACCCAGCTGACCCAGCCAGTCCAAAGCCTGACCTGCCCGATGTCAAGCCTGTCACCATAACGCCCGAGCTATGGACATATGGTAGGGAAAACACGGCAACGCTGGCGGAAATTGCAGATTATATCCTCCAGTTGAGCGACAGAAATCCCCGCAAGCTGATTGGAATCATTACTCCAGACAATAAAGTGCGGACGAAATTCGAGGACGGGCTTCTTCGTGCTAATCCAAAGCTCGACAATGACAAGCCGCCGATACAGACCTTTGTGTCCGGCCAGCGGGAATTACCAAACTTCGGTCAGGGCGGCCTCATGATCATAAACGCCCAATCCTGCAAGGGCCTGGAGTTTGATACCACCATCCTGGCCGACATCGATCAGCACCAACCCAAATGCGATCCGCACGCGCTCAAGGCAAGGTTTTATGTAATGGTGGCGCGTGCCCGAGAACAGGTCATCCTGCTCCGTACCGGCAATGTTTGTCCCGTCGTTGATGAATTACTGCCCACCGACCCAACTATTTTTGTCAGGAAGTAGGTTATGGTCACGAAAAATAGCACTCCAAAGAAGCCGCGAAGACGTCACAAATCCCCGCACACATGGCATCTGGTAACCAATCACCAGAATATGCTTTATATGCTGGCCACTGGCATGGTGATGGGGCCTGCTGGTTTCCGAGGTAAGCATTATTCCGATTCATTGGGCATCTTTCCTGGGTGGGTTCCCTTGTTTCGGGATAATGTTGAGATTCCAGCCGACGCCTTGGGTCATGCAACCAGCGAACGCAAGCATTTGCTGCCCTGTGTCGCATCATTCAGTTTGACCAATCTATCCGGCCCCGTTCGGATGCTGCCTCGGGATGGCTGTATGCGGGATGTCGCCTCGCCAACCGCGAGAAAACGCAAGGACGACATTGCTATCCTGATTCGTGCGCCACTACCGATGACCTTGCTATCCAGCATCAGCTTTCGCTCATCCGGGGACATGCAAGCATTTGAAAGCGCCGCCAATGGCGTATCCAATGTCGATCTGTCCCCGCATCGGATCAAGGTCGCTGAATCGTTGTTCCTAACAGCCACGGATGTGACGTGGCCGCCGGTGCGGCTACAAGGGCAATTGCTTGACGCTGGCAATGACAATCCCCCTGCGCTGGGACAGGCGATTGGCGGTGTGTTGGCGATGCTGTATTACGCCGCCAACCGCAGCGATCTAAGTCTTGCCGTCTTTCGGCTGGTAACAGGATCCACACGCGACAAAGATAATGACTTGATGCAAAGCGACTCCATCCTGGCCGAGCTTCCTGACTGGCTGAATGGGGATGAGATATCCAGGCAAGCAGATACCCGTGCAAGGCTCTTTTGGGGCGTTGTCCAATCGCTGGTCGATGCGCAGATGCAGGAGCGACCGCAAACACCCGTCGATGTGGTGCTGGCATATCTGGAGAAACAGGTTGACCTGCTGCAGGAAATGGAATTTCGAGCACGCCTCGTGCGATTGATTGCGGACATGCGCAGTTGTCTCGGCCTCGGTGGCGGAACAGTCACCGAACTGTTTGAGCGTTACAAGGGATCTCTATCGAGATCCTTGCTGCTGTTCTGCCTGCGCGAGCATTGCACGGACTTGCTCGAATTTTCCCATCCGCTGCTGAGTGACGCCGAGTATATTCTTGCCGGCATTCTGTTCGGCGTGCGCGATAGCTGGCTGCAGTTGCCGTGCGATCTGCGCGATCTGGATTTGTCTGCCTATGTAGCTTATCGGATGGCTGACGCTGAGCACCGGAAACAAGAGGATAACCTTACCCTGGATGCACCACCACGCCCGAAACCCTTGCGAGAACTCTTTACTTCGCCCGGCGGTGAGTGGAACAGCATACAGAGAGACGTAGCTCTGGAGCTTGCGCGCAAATGCAGTTGGAACGATTGTATTCAGACACGCATCACTTTGGTGGAGGGTGATTTTCCTGAAAGCTTCGAACGAAAAGGCTTGCAGGTGGTGTTGCCAGGCAGGGTAAAGGAGACTAACGAAGAAGTGGATACGGCCTCATTTCTGCGCCGTTTGGGGGAATGGCCACTGGTTTCCCCCAAGATCGAATCCAAAGTGCGCAAGAAACTGGTGAGCGCGCATGAAACGGAGGGACAGGAGAACGGGGACAGTTAACCATGCGGATGATTCCCTGCCAACCGCTGTCCACCAGTAGCCAAGCGGAATATTGTATGTTCGACCAGTTGCGGGCGGCATTTTCTGCGCCGGATAAAAATGGCTGGTTCGCTATGCACTCACTCAACCTGCCGCGGCATGAATACAAACGATTCGGTGAAATCGACTTTGTCGTATGCGGGCCGGATGGCCTTTTCGTACTTGAGGTCAAAGGTGGTTGTGTCTCGTGTCACGATGGCATCTGGGAAACGAAGAATCGCTATGGAGAAACCGAGCGATTGCGGGAGTCACCGTTTAAGCAGGCCGAGAGCGCTCTGCATGGTCTGCGGAAAAAACTACCCGTTTCGCTCTCTCGCGCCTTCGTGATCGGTTACGGTGTTGTCATGCCCGGTGTCGAGCGACTTCCCGATAGTGCAGAGTGGGATCGCGCGGTTCTCGCGGACGGCAGGGACTTCAGGCAGTTTGAAAAGTGGCTGGAACGGTTCATAAGGTATTGGCGCACGAAGGATACTCGCAAGCCTGTCGCAAGCTCCGAACAGTTGAATGTGTTGCGGCAACACTTGCGCCCCGATTTCGAGGCTGTCGTACCATTGCACGTTTCCGCCCATGACGTCGAAACGCGTATCGCTCGGCTGACAGAGGATCAGCTGAGGCTGATCGATGTCGTCGAAGCCAACCCGCGGGTGATTTGTTCCGGTGGCGCTGGAACAGGGAAAACAATGTTGGCACTTGAATTGGCGAAGCGCTGGGGCGCGTCCGGAATGAAGACCGCACTGGCCTGCCATTCGCCGTGGCTCAAGCGTTTCCTTGAACGGAGCGTCGTGCCCGGGCTTACCGTCAGCCTGGCAGACTCGATTCATGTCGCTGCAAGGCGAGCCGGCATCGAAAAATTCGACGCATTGATCGTGGATGAAGGTCAGGACATTCTGAACGTGGATGCGCTGGCCCGGCTGGATAACAGTTTATGTGGTGGAATAAGCGAAGGACGTTGGTGTTTTTTTCATGACGCCAACAATCAATCCGGCCTGTGCGGATCCTATGTGCCCGATGCCTATGATTATCTGGAAAGTTTTGGCTCGGCGCGAATCCCGCTGAAGACGAATTGCCGGAACTCACTGCAAATCCTGCAGCTGATACAAGACGCCTTGGACGCCGACGTGGGCAGTTCAGGGGTTGGTGATGGGCCAGCGGTACGTGAAGTTCACGTTGCCGACGCAGACGGCGCTATCCAGGCTCTTGAGAAAGAGCTGCGCAGTCTCGTGAATGGCGAGGGATTCGATCCGGGTGACATCGTCATACTTTCGCCCTTTCCGTTTGCGCAGTCCTGGACGTCTTCTCTATCCGAGGATTTGCGAGATTTAATCTCCGTTCTGGACGATACCTCACCTCGTAACATGAATCATCATACCATCGGCTTTGCACAG
Organism: Chromatiales bacterium; assembly: GCA_026999335.1. Taxonomy (GTDB): domain Bacteria; phylum Pseudomonadota; class Gammaproteobacteria; order SZUA-152; family SZUA-152; genus DRQN01. Next base: position 137 of record JALTPW010000030.1, on the reverse strand, counting down.
ATTGGGGATTTCAAAGGGCTTGAGAGTGAGGTAGTTGTTCTTGTCGATATGCCTAGACCTGGGCATAGCGAGACCCTGCGTTCGCTTCACTATGTTGGGATGAGCAGGGCACGCGCGCTGTTGAGCATGATCTGTTG
>JALTPW010000029.1 GCA_026999335.1 Chromatiales bacterium | reverse complement strand
ATATGCCATCCTCCGGATTTTGCTTCTGTGCGCCATACCCCCTTGTTGTCTTGACACATGCCTATTTCCAGCATCTCCATCCTGTCAAGACATCTTTTCCCGCCAAGTTCTCCGATGCGGTGTCTGCGGAACGCGGCATCGCATGTAAAGTACTCTCCACAGGTAGGACATTGACAAGTCTTGCCAGTGAGTTTCATAGATGTCACCTCCACAAGATAGTATAGACAATACTTGTCTTTTGACCGTTCGTGATCGGACCAATAAATTCTGCCGATCACCCTGGCAGGTCACCTACGCCAGAGAGCCCTAGTGTGTGCACTTCTGTCAGGCGGGCCATTTGAGGGTTCGACTCTCTGCACGGCTGACCCCAAGCCGCTGGACATCCTTATCCGTCAGTCACTTATAACCTGTTTTGCCCTGATCTCATGCTTGTGGCAAGGTCACAGGATTGGGCAGCGCCGGTCACGGTCTCAACTTGTGGTTGATGACCTCGCGCCTGCACACACACCGGCTTTTCTGACTGGCAGCCACCGGCGGGGCCCACAACTAACGGGAGTCGAGCCGGACACGACTTGCACACAAGGGAGGATTTTGCTAGACTTTCCGCACGTGTGCGAGTCGTGTCAACTCATACACTACCGCAGAGTTTCCTCCTCTGCAACCCTAGGGGGCCTTCGGGCCCCCTTTCTTATGCCCTGAAAATCCTCTTATAGCTGCATCTCGTTGGCATACTCGGATTTCTTCTATGGCCATCCTGGATCCATTCGTTGAATGCCTTGCAAGACATTCGTTCAGCCTGGCATCTATGTTGATTCTGGCATATATTGCATGGCGCGTTGTGCCACAAATCTATGACTTTGTTAACAAATCGTGTCCTGTTTGCCTTGTTCATCTGTGTTCCTCCTCGGCAGTATTTGTATACCAGATCGCGAAAATATGACGTAACCTCCTTCCTCCAATTCAGTCAGAATCGTTCTGATCGTTCCCCTGCTGGCGCCGCAAATTTTGGCAAGACTTGTCACGGTCTCTTTTACGGTTCCGTCAGGACCTGCAAGACAGGCGAGAGTGAGCAGCAGGAATTTCTGCCGGCGCGGAAGGGTTGATTTAAGCGCTGTCTTGATGTAGTGTCTATTCATCCCCAACAACAACCTCCTCACTCTCACCCACTTGTGCTATCACCCCGCTTTAGCGGGGTTATTTTTGTCAGGAGCATGCTATCGAACCAGTCTTCCCCGAACTCGATCCTTCCTGTTTTTCCGTTCGACCGTTCCCTCTGCATTGATTCCCACGAGTCTTTCATGCGGGCATACAGATCCTCCAGGTCCTTTCTGGTCCATTTGACAATAGATCTGGCGCGAGACCTAAGACTCTCGACGACATGAACGCCAAGCCGTGACTCTGCCCACCTGGTAAACTCCACGGGGTTTTCCCCGAGTCTCTTGTGACAGGAGAAGCAATGGGCAAACGCATTGAGCGGATGCCAGCGGGTCGATCTATGGCGGCGTGAGAATAGATGTGAACAATGAAGACCTTGCCTTGCACCTTCCGGAAAATACTTTCCACAGTGTTCGCAGGTCCAGTTCGCGCGCTCTCTTACTAGGTCCGAGAAAATCTTGTCGCGCTTATCCCGCTTGATTTTCATTCTTTCTTGCTCTTGTTATCGGAATGACGTTGTTGTGTTTTTCTATCTGTTTCAGGTGGTACGTCATGTAAGAAAGGCTCTTGCCCATCGCACGATAATACAGGCCAAGAGTCTCAAGACTTGCTAATGCATCTTCCGGGGTCATGCTCGTCAATCTGTCAACGTGGGCGTCAATCAGGGCGGCGCAGTCCTTGATCGTCTTGGCCCAGGATGAGGCCATCAGGTGGTGGTCTTTCATACCCCGTGCCTC
>JALTPW010000028.1 GCA_026999335.1 Chromatiales bacterium | reverse complement strand
TCCATGCCCAAAAGGATCAGAACAATGTGGTGCTGAATGACGAGACCAGCCGGATCGGTCGCAACCGCACGGAGGAGGTCGGCAAGAGCGAAAGCATCAGTATTGGTGAGAACCTCACCGTCAAGGTCACCCGGGCCAGCCAGAAAAAGGCCAAATCCATCATGATCGAGGCGGCTGACGTGATCACATTCAAGGTGGGCGGCAGCAGTATCGAGTTGACCTCCAGCGGCATCGTCGTCAAGGCCACCACGGTGGACGTCAAAGGCAACGCCATGGTGATGATCAAAGGAGGTCTGACCAAGGTCAACTGAAGTGCGGCAACCGTAAAGTGACGGGAGGGTATGATTTCCGAGGCAACGCACCACTATTAGATATCATCTTGTGTTATCTAATGTTTTTTTCCGGCTTATTATTCCTTTATTCCTGCTGAGTTTGTTTTTTTATTTCCATTAACTTGGTCAAAACCACCGTCTTTAGACGGTGACGTTGATGACTTTAGTCATCAGCACCGAGTGCGCTAACCCACCTACTTTAGTAGGTGGTAGTCTCCTCACTAAAGTTCTTGGCGTCGATTTGTGAGCAAGTAGCCTGTGATTAATCCGAGTCTGACGATGCAAGCCGGGAGAAAAAGGCATGAGAGAGTCAGGATCCCATGTTTTCCCGTCATCGGGCAGATCCGCATTTTGATCAAGGGCATCGGGCGTACGGCGTATGCTATGGGCAGGTGTAGTGTGCGCCGTGCGCACAAATATGGACAGCCAGGTTGGGGAACGAACTCAGCTATACTTGCCGCGAACGCAGACAGGCAAGCCGCCCTGCGGCGTCGCCTACCAACAGTAGGTTCTTTAAGAAAAGCGCCTACTGCTGGCGCGTCTCTTGAAAAGAGTACGTTATTCCCGGCGAGACGCGCCTTGCAGCTGTCCTTTCTCGTTTCGGCTATATCTGTATTTAATATAAGGCACTGCGCTAGCGTATTCACTGTGAGGAATAAACAAAGAAGCGGCCTTGAATTAGTGTGACATATTACGCCGTCGTTTTGATGAAAGTAGAAACCATGCAGCCCCCTGTCGAATCCGGCCAAAAGGCCGTCAATACAATGGGCGTGATTACTGATAGGGGTAAGGCGCCTGAATTCGCTAGAATACCCACTTTGTGACTCCGGTCTCGGCAGACTGTGGGCTACTGCGATATTAATGATAGCCGGCGTGTTGTTTGCGTTAAAAAGACAGCAACGGCAAATCCGGCAATTGGTGAGAATACGTATGGATCAAACAACCCGCAGGTTAATTCAAGGCATGGCCATGATCGGCGTGCTGGTACTGACGGCCTGCGACGAGGTGCCGCCGGAGCAGTTGGTCGAGGACTTCGGTATCGCCTATATCAAGCGTCCCATCGTCACCGAGATCGATCAGGACACCAATGAGGAGGTGTTGGCGGAGACGGATATCAGCGAAGTGTTGGGATTCACCGAGGGCGGCGACATCTGGTACCGTGATCGCGCCTCACCCTCGGCCAGCGAACGCAATATCACCTTCTGTCTGACCCAGGGCCTGGGCGATGTGCGTGATCTGGAGACATCCTACGACGGCAGTAAGATTATTTTCTCCCTGCGTCTGCCGGATCCTGATCCCGATGACGACATGGAGCCCACCTGGGACATCTACGAATACGACACCACCACCGGCGCCTGCCCGCAGCGCATCATCCGTTTGAATATTTCGGCCAACGAAGGCGATGATCTGGCCCCGCACTACCTGCCGGACGGCCGCATCGTTTTTACTTCCACGCGCCAGAAGGGCTCTGGTATCGTGCTCAGCAACGAGGGCAAGAGCCGTTTTCGCGCCCTCGACGAAAGCATGAACGAGCAGGCCCCGCTGCTGCATGTGATGAGCG
>JALTPW010000027.1 GCA_026999335.1 Chromatiales bacterium | reverse complement strand
TCTGTGAGTACGACCTCGGCCACCCGCTCGGCCAGGGTTTCGACCAATTGAAAATCGCTGTCACCGACGAATTCGATCAGGCGCTTGGCCACGGCCTTGTAGTTGAGGGTATCTTCGATGGCATCACTGGCGGCGGCACGGCGGATATCAGCGCCCATGTCCAGATCGAGGATGATCGACTGTTTTTCCTTGCGCTCCCAGTCGTAAATGCCAATGATGGTTTCGATGGTCAGATCATGTAGAAAAATGATATCCATGCCGTATGCGTTTTTCACGTTATGTTAAGGGGTGATTGAGGCCCATAACGGGTCTCGAAATTTCCTGAGAACTATAGCGGTTTGCCCTGGACCGTACCAGCACGGGATAATGAACCCATGATCGATATCGCACTGATTCTCGGCGCCTATCTCGCCGGCTCACTCTCCGCCGCCATTATCACCTGCCGCCTGATGGGCCTGCCGGATCCGCGCAGCCAGGGCTCGGGCAATCCTGGCGCCACCAACGTGATGCGTGTGGGCGGTAAGAAACCAGCCGCCATCACCCTCGTCGGTGATGCCATCAAGGGCCTGTTGCCGGTACTGCTGGCGCAGGCACTGGCGGTTTCCACCCCGGTGCTGGCATTGACCGCGCTGGCCGCCTTTCTCGGCCACCTGTACCCGCTGTTCTTTGGTTTTAAAGGAGGCAAGGGCGTCGCCACCGCCTTCGGCGTGTTGATCGCCCTGGCCTGGCCGGTGGCGCTGTGCCTGCTGGCTGTCTGGCTGTTGATGGCCAAAGTATTTCACGTTTCCTCGCTGGCGGCGCTTACGGCAGCGGCCCTGTCACCCCTGTTCATGTGGTGGCTGCAGCCAGAGCCAGAACTGATTGGCGTCTCGGTGGTGATCAGCGTGATGCTGATCTGGCGGCATCGCCAAAATATCCGCCAACTGCTGGACGGCTCGGAAAAATCCCCGTAAGCCGGAGATACCGGTTCAAGCCACCCGGCACACGGCCCGATAAGGTAGGCAAGAGGTGTTTGCAAGTACACGACCTGGAGGTGTATATGCGCAATATCGAACTGCAGCCCACAGCCGCGGCACATTGGCACGCACTGGTGTGCGAGGCGGAGCAAAAGGCACGGCACGAACTGGGCGAAGATGTGCAAAGTTACCTGGTGTTTCTCCTGCAACGTTTTCTCAGCAAACCGGAGATCGCCTCGCGCATCCTCGCCCTCGACTATCTGGCCGGTCTGCTCTCAACGGGCCATCAGCAACATGACAAACTGCGCGACGTGGGCGATATCTGCCTGCTGTACGCCGGACTCTACCCGCAGCGGGCCAGACACCGGCGTGTCTCCGTCAACTATTACGTCGACCTCGGCATCGGCGCCTATCACCAGTTGCACAACGCTGCCAGCCATTCCCTCAGCCGCCTTTACGCCCAGCTCAGCGAACGTTTTGTGCCGGCTATGGACGTACTACAGACCATGCGCGATCTGGGGGCCGACAAGCCGGCCCTTGATCCGCTGACCGCCTTCGAGCTGTGGGAGGCCACCGGCAGCCAGCATGCCCGCGGCACCCTCACCGATATCAGTACCGGCACCCTGGTGCGGTCACACGGACAACGCCACCACTGAGTCAGTATGGCGGCCCCTCAGGCGGCAACGAACGGCATCATCTCTTCGCCACAGAGGACACAGAGGGACACGGAGAAAAATATTCATCAATCATGATGGCCGGATCGCTGCCTTTACGAATGCGGCTTGCATGTTGTTTGCCACCACATGAGCCCCATTCATAAAGCACTCCTGGCGTTTTGCAGGATTAAGAGCCTGGATAAGACATCTGCGATGCAATCGTGTGATGGCACGCCACTTTTTAGCGGGACAAACTGTCGTAACCTATCGGGTTTTCTTTG
>JALTPW010000026.1 GCA_026999335.1 Chromatiales bacterium | reverse complement strand
TGCGCACAAACGCACTAAAACAGAGCGACGACTCAAGCACCGTACAGGAGGAACTGACACAGCTGCGCGCGCAGAATCAGGATCTCGAAGCCCGCCTGTCCGCCGCACTGCTTATCAACGAAGAACAGCGTATCACCGAGGCCGTCATTGAAGTGACTGCAATACCCGAGATCGACACCCGCCCGGCGCGCAACGAAAGCAAAGCCTGGCCGGTCAATCTGGAGTGGTTTTTGGGCAGCCTGGCCGCCGCCTTTATCCTCGGCGTCATCGGCGGCATGCGCTGGCTTGACCGCCGCATCCGCAAAAGGCATGGTGGCTTTCGCATCTATTAGGGACTATTGATGTTTCATTTTCACCACTACTGGAGCTGTTTTTTTCTTCCTGCAAGGCGGTAAGGAGCGCCGTGTCGTTGTTCTACACGAGCGACTGACAAACGCCACAGGGCGGAAGAAAGCGGCCCGGCCCACGGGTTGCGCCTGAAAATAAGACATCAACAGCCCCTCGACACGTTGTTACATCAAGGAGAAAACCATGCCAACCCGGTCATTTGTGAATACCCTGCTGGTTCTGCTCGCGACCATCCTGCTCATCGGCTGCGCCGGCCAGCAGATGCGCACCAAGAGCAGTGTGGTGGACTATCTGTACCCCAAGGAGAAAGCGACCCGTATCCAGCCCTCGATTCCACGCCTGACTCTTCCTGCCAAGATCGGCATCGCCTTCGTACCTGGCAGTACACAGGCCAGTAGTCACAACATTTGGGCTGGCCGTGTGAACGTGGAATCCCTCACTGAGCGGGAAAAAATGCAGTTGCTGGACAAGGTCGCGGCGCACTTCAAGAAATACGATTTCGTGACGTCCATCGAAGTGATTCCCTCCGCCTATCTGACGCCGCAGGGCAGTTTCGCCAATCTCGACCAGATCAAGACCATGTACGACATCGACATTATCGCCCTGGTGTCCCATGACCAGGTGCAGTTCGTCGATACGGGTATGCTGTCGCTGAGCTACTGGACCCTGGTGGGTGCCTATGTGGTCGCCGGTGAAAAAAATGATACCAGTACGCTCATGGATACCGCTGTGTACGATATCGATAGCCGCAAGATGCTGTTTCGCGCCCCCGGCATGAGTCAGATAAAGGGATCGTCCACCCCCATCAACCTCAGCGAAGAACTGCGCGACGCCGCCACCGAGGGCTTCCGCGAGGCCACCGGGGACATGGTGCGCAATCTCGACCTGCAACTGGAACGCTTCCGCGAAAAGATCAAGGAACAGCCGGAGGAATATAAAATCGTCCACCGCGGCGGTGGCGGTGGCTCGGCGGGCTGGCTGCTGGGTATTCTGCTGCTGGCTCTATTGCGAGCCGCACCTGCGAGGATGCCGTCCTGACATGATCCATGTGCATGGCGTCAGTTGACACGATTAAGGAAAGCACAATGGTCTATCTCTATCTGACACTCGCTATCATTGCGGAAGTGGCGGCGACCAGCGCGCTAAAGGCCTCGGAGGAATTTACAAAAATCGGGCCATCGATTGTTGTCGTTGTCGGCTACGGCATTGCCTTCTACCTGCTGGCGCTGGTGTTGCGTACAATGCCAGTGGGCATCACCTATGCCATTTGGTCTGGCCTGGGCATTGTGCTGGTCACTATCGCCAGCATCTTTCTTTACGAACAAATCCCCGATCTGCCTGCCATCCTGGGCATGGCACTGATCATTGCAGGCGTCTTGATTATTAACGTATTTTCTAGCACAACAGGTCATTAGCGGTCTGCCTAAAGATCTGCTTGTGCGGCAAAGCCGCATCGACTGTCTGACACCATTATTTGGAACCCCCGATGAAAATTGCTTCCTGGAACGTCAATTCCCTCAAGGTGCGCCTGCCGCACGTACTCGACTGGCTCGACCGCCAGCAGCCCGACATTCTCGGCCTGCAGGAGACCAAGACCATTGATGACAATTTCCCCATTAACGAGATCGAGGCGGCCGGTTACCGCGCCGTATTCGCTGGGCAGAAGACCTACAATGGCGTCGCCGTGCTCAGCAAATTACCGGCCTCCAACATCATCACCGATCTGCCCGGGTTGGACGACCCGCAGCGCCGCGTGCTGGGCGCCACTCTCGGCTCAGGCGATGATGCAGTCCGTTTTCTCAACCTTTATGTACCCAACGGCTCGGAGGTCGGCTCGGACAAGTACGCCTACAAGCTGGCATGGCTGGAGGCGCTGATTCGCTACGTCGACCAGCAACTGAGCGAGCACGAAAACCTGCTGGTGGTGGGTGATTTCAACATCGCCCCCGATGACCGCGACGTGCATGACCCTTCGGCCTGGCAGGACAAGATTCTCTGCAGCCAACCGGAACGCGAGGCCTTTCAACGTCTGCTGGATCTGGGTCTGTCCGACTGCTTTCGCATCTTTGAACAGGAAGAGGCTGTCTACAGCTGGTGGGATTACCGTGCTGCCGGTTTCCGCCGTAACCGCGGCCTGCGCATCGATCTGCTGCTGGCCAGTGCGGCCATGAGCGCACGTTGCACCGCCAGCGGTGTCGACAAGGAACCGCGCAAGCTGGAGCGGCCTTCGGATCACGCCCCGGTGGTGGCCGAGTTTTCATGACCACACGCACATGATAGAAATTCTCGCTCTCGCAGCCGCCTTTCTGCTCGGCCTGGGTGCCCGGCAGATGGGCCTGCCGCCGCTGGTCGGCTATCTTATTGCCGGCTTTCTGCTCTATGCGCTGGGGATGGAAAGCTCTCCCGGCCTTGAGCTGTTCGCCGAGTTGGGTGTTACCCTGCTGCTGTTCACCATCGGCCTCAAACTGCGCCTGCGCAACCTGCTAATGCCGCAGATCTGGGCCGTGGCCAGCCTGCATATGCTTGTGGTCGTGCTGTTTCTGACCGCGGTGCTGTTACTTGCCGGTGTGATCGGGCTCAGCACCTTTAGCGACCTGTCGCCACAAACCATCGCCGTCATCGCCTTCGCTCTAAGTTTTTCCAGCACCGTGTTTGCGGTCAAGGTGCTGGAGGAAAGCGGTGAAATGTCAGCCCTTTACGGACGCATCGCCATTGGCGTATTGATCGTACAGGACATCATCGCAGTGGCCTTTCTGGCCATCTCCGCCGGCAAGATACCCTCACCCTGGGCGCTGCTGCTGCTCGGCCTGATCCCCCTGCGCCCCCTACTACGACAACTGCTGACGCACGCCGGACACGGTGAATTGCAGATCCTGTTCGGTCTCAGTCTGGCCCTGGGCGGTGCATTGGTGTTCGAGGCAGTGGGTGTGAAGGGTGACCTTGGCGCCCTGATTCTCGGTCTGCTGCTGGCCGGTAGTCCACGCGCTTCGGAACTGGCCAAGCACCTGCTGGGATTCAAAGATCTCTTTTTGGTGGGTTTCTTTCTCACCATTGGTCTCGCCGGTGGCCTGAACCTGCACACCCTGAGCATCGCTCTGCTGCTGGCTCTGCTGGTACCGCTCAAAACCGGGCTGTTCTTATGGTTGTTCACGCGCTTTCGCCTGCGCGCACGCAGTGCCTTTCTCTCTAGCCTCAGTCTGGCCAACTACAGCGAGTTTGGCCTCATCGTCGGTGCCGTAGCGGTCACCAACGGCTGGCTGCCGGCGGAATGGCTAGCCATCATCGCCATCGCCCTGGCCCTTTCTTTCATCGGCGCCGCACCACTCAACAGCAGCGCACACATCCTCTATGGCCGTCTGCGCAACCACCTAGTGCGTTTCGAGACCGGCCAGCGCATCGCCGAAGAAGCACGTATCGACCCGGGGCCGGCAACGGCGCTGGTTCTCGGCATGGGGCGCGTAGGGCTTGGCACCTACGACAGCCTGCATCAGCGCCTGGGTGATCTGGTGTTGGGCATCGACCAAAATGCACAGGCCGTCGAGCGACACTGTGATGCAGGCCGGCGAGTGATCCTCGGCAGTTCCACCGATCCGGAATTCTGGGAACGCATGCGCATGGACTTCGACCAGTTACGTCTGGTGATGCTGGCCATGCCCAGCGAGCACGAAAACCTGGAGGCCGCGCGCCTGCTGCGACGCCTGGGTTATACCGGGCACATTGCCGCCATTGCCCGGTTCCGCGACGAAATCAGCCATCTCAAGGATGCAGGTGTGAATTTTGTCGTCGATCTCTACGCCGGCGCCGGCAGCGGCTTCGCCGATGACGTCTGGCATGATCTGGCACCCGACTTTACCGGCGTCTGGGATAGACGGAAGAACAGGCGGGAGGAAGAATAGACTGGATTTGCCGGCCACGGGACACCGCACGGATTACCGGGAGGGGCTCAATGCGTGCTTGTCTTGACGACGCCTTGCCTATCCAGAATCTGTATCGAGGTGTAGTTCCCCCGCTCGAGCCTGATCAGCAGACAGGGGCTGCTGATCGCCTGGGCAACGAGGGCATCTGCCGGGGGATGTAACCAGTCCAGAGTGAGTCGTGCCGGGTCTTGTGCAATGCGTAGTTCATCGGCCCCGGCGATCTCCAGCCGGTAACCCAGTGTCGGCCGCTGCCCCATCTCGACCAGTAAGGCAATCTCGTGCTGAAAATCCAGCACCGGCAGGTCGATGGGTTTGCCGCCCAGCATGCCCGTGCGGATTTGACGGAGACGGGTTTCCAGCTCCCGGGCAGTGTCTATCCAGGTGGCCGAGGGGGCGGTTTGGCTGCGGCCGCAGTGTTGACTTGTGTATATGACTTCTGCGGCGGGTTTACCGCCTTGCTGCGGGCCTCTCTCCGCCCATGACTGACAGGCGCTTGCCAGCAGCGCCAACACACCCAATACGGTCATCATTGCGAACCGTGTCACGGTCATTGCACCTGTTTGTCGGCCTGGCGCCTTGGGATAGCGATGCCACGGAACGGGATCGCCGAGGCCGACTGGCCCTGCAGGCCGATGCCGAAGCCGGAGACGAAATTGAGTCCGCTATGGCTGTCATCGGTGCCGATGGTCTTGGGCTGGCTGCGTGACAGATAGACACCGCAGGCTTCGCCCGCATCACAAATAACGCCATCATTATTTTGGTCGGTTCCCGCGAAGATGGTGTACTGCTGCCCCCCGGGGAAGGGGATGTCATCGAGCTGGAAGTGATAGTTTCCGTCCTGAGGAAGGCCTGACCATTGCGAGCTGATGGCCTTGCCGGTCTTTGGATCAACCAGCAGGACGTAGTGATAACCCACGCCGCTGGTAGCGCCCTGTCCGCCCACCTGCTGGATGACCGGTACCATGACGGCGGGAAGAGTGGTATCGGACGGCGTGACAGTAATGTTGGCCGTGTAAGTACCTGCCGACAGGTTTGTTCTGTCCACCGTTACCTGGTAGTTGCCGAGTCCGTTGGCATCGGTCGTGTCGGCCGTTACCGTCAGCCAGTCCGCATCATCGCTGATGGGATCAATGCTCAATGTCCCCGAGCCACCATTGACCACCGACAAGGGGAGGCTGGTGAGGCTGCCGCCGAAGTTCAGCGCAGCGGGAGTTACGCTGAGCTGCGGCTTATCGGGGATGATGCCGCCATTTGCCAAGACCTTGGCTTCCTCCACGGCCTTGAGGGCATCGATCAGGCCATGGCCGAACTGGTTGTCACGGCCAGCAGCGCCCAGGTCTTCGACGATTTTGCGGCTGATCAGCAGGTTGTCCACCTCATCGGGCGTCAGGCCGCTGTGTATCGATTTCATCAGGGCCACCACACCGGCCATGTGGGGCGCGGCCATGGAGGTGCCCTGGTAAAATTTGAAGACATACTCAATGATTTTGTTGCCGAGAGCATCGACGCCGGAGTCATCACCGGCGGTGCTGAGAACCCCATCGGAGTAGCCATCACCGTTGATATCCCGGCCGGTATTGCCACCGGGCGCGGCCACATCGATGGTGGTGCCGAAATTGGAGTAGGGCGCCAGTTGTTTGTTGATATCCACTGCACTGACGGAGATCACACCGGCATAGGCCGCGGGATAGGACGGACTGCTGGTGGATTCGTTGCCGGCGGCCGCGATGATGATCACCCCGGCGTTACGGGCATCGGTATAGACAGCCTGCTCCGCCTGGGAGTAGCTCCCACCGCCGAGGCTGAGATTGATCACGTCGGCCTTATTGGCATTGGTGAGAACGATGCCGGAATCATTGT
>JALTPW010000025.1 GCA_026999335.1 Chromatiales bacterium | reverse complement strand
AAAAGCGCGCCACCTACCGGGTTACACGATAACAAAAGCAGTCCGTGGTATGGTCATTGACCATGCCAACGGCCTGCATGAAGGCGTAACAGATCGTGCTGCCGACGAACTTGAAACCGCGCTTTTTTAGGGCCTTGCTCATGGCGTCGGATTGGGCTGTCGATGCGGGTACATCGCTTAATGTCTCCCAAGCGTTGATAACCGGCTCACCATCAACAAACTGCCACAGGTAATCACTGAAGTTGCCGAATTCATCCTGTATTTCGAGATAGGCCCGAGCATTGCCGACAGCGGCGTTGACCTTGAGACGATTGCGCACGATGCCGGGATTTTCCAACAAGCTGGCTATTTTCTTCGGCCTGTAGCGGGCAATTTTTTCAGCGTCGAAGTCATCAAACAGGCGTCGGTAGTTTTCCCGTTTGCGCAAAATAGTGATCCAACTCAGCCCGGCCTGCGCACCTTCGAGCAGGAGCATTTCGAATAGCCGCCGGTCATCGTATTCCGGCACGCCCCACTCTTCGTCGTGATAGGTGATATACAACGGATCATCGGCGGGCACCCAGGCACAGCGGTGTTTATTGTTCATTGGCAGTCTCTCTCCTTGTTGATCAGGTCTTGCAGGGTGCGCCCCGCGATCTGCGGGAAGGTATCGTCACACAGGCTCAGCTCACGCACTCGGTCGAGGCGGAAATTACGGAAGGCGCTGCGCAGTTCACACCATGCCCCGAGAGTCCACACCGAGCCCCAAAAAAACAGGCCCAGCGGCCACACGGTGCGCTGGCTGGTGACACCGTCTGCGCGGGTGTAGCTGAAACACACCCGGTGGCAGGTGTCGATGGCGCCGCGTAATTGCCCCATGCAGGCGGCGGTCTCGGCGGGTATCCGCGTCAGCGGGGCAAACAGGCAGGTCTGGTCGAGACGCTGTTTGAGGCCGTCGGGGAGGACGGTTTCGATTTTGCTCAGTACCGAATTGGCGGCGCGGGCCAGCTCCGGATCGGCCCAGCTGTCAACGATGCGCGCGCCCAGAGTGAGGGCGGTGATCTCCGCCTCGGTGAACATCAGCGGCGGCAGGTCGAAACCGCGCCGCAGGGCGTAGCCGATGCCGGCTTCACCGTCGATGGGTACACCAGACGACATCAGATCCCGGACGTCACGATAGATGGTGCGCTCGGAAACCTCCAATTCCTCCGCCAACCAACGCGCAGTAGTGACACGACGGGTACGCAAAAACTGAATGATTTGGAACAGGCGGTCGGCACGGCGCATGATTTTCTACCGCTTTACGCAACCCGCTCTATGCCAGTGTAAGCTGACTCAATGGCTTCTTTTGCCCACACAATCAGTTTCTCATTGTCTTCAAATAAATCCTCAGGCGCGGAATAATATTTTTTGACATTCACTCTTCTTTTTTTGGTCGCATACGAGAATGGCTCCATCCCCAGCGCTTCATATTTAGGCCGCGTTTTATCATTGACACAAAAATATAATGTGTTATCCATAATCATGGCGAACTGCTTTGAACCACTTTTAAATGCAAACCCACCGAAAAACTTACCTTCTTTAAGAACACCTAAAGAGGCGCCGAATAATTCTTTGATGTATTCAATAAATTCTGGACTTGCACTCATTATTAGTTGCCCATGCTGTCTATTGTTCCAGGTGCCTCACAAAATCCGTCACTAAACTACCACCGACTAAAGTAGGTGGGTTAGCGCATTCGGTGCTGATGGCTAAAGTCATCAGCCTCGCACCGTCATCAGCACGCATACGTCAAAACATGAATATCAACGTCACCGTCTAAAGACGGTGGTTTTGACCAAGTTAATGGAAAATAAACCTACTCTCCTCCCTGTCACATTGTCCTTTTCTGGCCCCTGGCCTTCATTCGACCCTCT
>JALTPW010000024.1 GCA_026999335.1 Chromatiales bacterium | reverse complement strand
CCCTGCTCGCCATGGCAACGAATACAAGCGGCAAAATCACCCAGCTTCTTGTTGCCACTCAGGTGTAGTTTTTCACCCTTTTTAGCCAGCTTGGCATCGCCCGGCGTGCCCTTCATCATCTTCAGGCTGGCGTAATAAGCAGAGATATCCTTCAGATCCTGGCTATCGGTAACCATCCCGGCCATGGCGACCATGGTGTCATCAGCGCTGCGGTTACCCGACTGGAAATCCAGCACCTGCTTGTACGTGTAACCCGCATACTGGCCTGCCAGATGCGGGAAGGCAGGGTCGATGCTCATACCATCGGCACCGTGGCAACCACCACACATCTCGGCCTTTTCCTGTCCGGCCTTGGGGTCACCCTCGCCATCGCGCATGCTGCCGGCGATGTTCTTCTCCGCTGCGTAAACTCCTCCCACACTCATTATCAAGGCAATGAGCAGTACAACTATCCCTCTTGCGCTTCTTTTTGTCATGGAACAATACCCTTCACTTAAGTTGGAATCTTTCGTTACCGCGACGCCCACTGGATATCGACCGCCAGAAATGTCGCGCCCCCCTGCCGACCAAACGCAAAAGTACATCAAGCCTGCCAATCAGGTCAATTCCGCCCGGGAACCTGTCACACCCGATAGTCATTATGGACTGCGCCTGGTTTTCACCGCTGGACTTTTGAGTCCGTCATGACGATAGAGTATTATCGCCGCAGCCTCCTGCATTCTCCACTAGCAAGCATCAAGCATCGTGGATCGCAACCCGATGTGCAAGCAAGGCCACAAACGCCATCATGACCCCGGTCTACACCGGTGTCAGCGACCTTATATTACACCAGTAAGCCGGTACCCCAAACCATGACCAAAAAATTGCTCTTTGCCCTCTGCCTGTTACTGTTGGGCGGCAGCGTCTTTGCAGAAATAAAATATGTCGTCGATCAGATTGTCATCACCCTGCGCTCAGGACAGTCCAACCAACACCAGATACTACGCACCCTGCCCAGTGGCACAAAAATGGACGTACTGGAAAGCAGCGACAAATACAGCCAGGTGCGTCTCGCAGACGGTACCGAGGGCTGGGTGCTGAACCAGTACCTGACCTCGACCCCCATTGCCAAACACCGACTGGCGTCAATACAGGAAAAACTGGCCGAGCTGGAAACGGAAAATGTCCACCTGAAGCAGGAGCTGGCGTCCATCAACAGCGAAAAAAGCGACATCGGCGAGCAATATGCCACGCTGAAAAAAGCAGATGAGGAACTCAATGAAGAACTCGACCGGCTGCGCAGCGTCGCCGCCAAGCCCCTGCAACTGAAGAATGAAAACACCCGACTGAAAAAAGAGCTGCTGGATATTGAAAACGAGCACGAACTGGTACAACAGGAAAATCAGATGCTGCGCGACAGCGCCGAACGCGAGTGGTTTCTCACTGGCGCCGGGGTCATCATCCTCGGCATCATCCTCGGCCTGATCGCCCCCAGTCTACGACCCCGCAAGAAATCCAGCTGGAGTTCACTGTAGGAGCGGGCCATGCCCGCGATGGTCTTCGTGCCCAAGTTGGATCAAAGCACTTGATAGAAGCGCCTTTACGACAACATCGATAACGCGGAGGTCACAGAGACGCAGAGGCACAGAGAAAACCCCTTCAATAATCTCTGCGTCCTCTGCACCTCCGCGGTCTCTGTGTTTCATTCCGTGTTCAGAAAAAGTCCATCGCGGGCATGGCCCGCTCCTACCCGGCGCTGCGATTATTCCCGCCGCCAACTCGTCTCCTGCGGGCCATCCTCCAGCACGACGCCCTGCACGCCAGCTCATCACGCATTGCGACGTGCCGATTTTCTGGCAGTGGGCAGGCGTGGCATCGTCCCAGCCAAGTGGATCAAACCCGGCACCATCGTCATCG
>JALTPW010000023.1 GCA_026999335.1 Chromatiales bacterium | reverse complement strand
GAATGAATCAGTGGCCGGGAAACAGACTCACCGACAACAACCCCCACTGTTGCTCCCAACGCTGCAGAGGCGACTGCGAAAAACCACTGCGCACGAACTGATTCATGCGCCCCTCGATCGCCGCCAGCATCAGGTTGGCCGAGGCCGCCGAGGGATTGCCGACGGGTAGCTCACCCTTCAACTCAGCTTCGCGCAGAACCTGTTTCAGCTGTGTTTCCAGGCGGTCATAGAACTGCATGATGCGTGTGCGCAGACGTTCATTTTCACCGGTCAGGGCATCGCCAACCAGGATCCTGGAGAGACCCGGATTGCGTGCCGAAAAGCCTAACAATACACCAAGAATGGCTTCGCAGCGGGCCTGTGCTGTGGGCTGCTCATCGAGAATGCGACTGATCAGACCGAACACCGTTTCCTCGATAAACTCAATCAGCGCTTCGAACATGCGCGCCTTGCTGGGAAAATGGCGATACAGCGCCGCCTCGGAAACGCCGAGTTTACGTGCCAAGGCGGCGGTGGTGATACGCTGGCCCGGACTAGCCTCCAATTGCTGAGCGAGGGTTTCGAGGATTTGTTGTGCACGGGAAGATTTGTTGGTCATGGGTTGTGTTCTTGAGTTGTTTTTATTGGCTTACCTCCGCGATGTTCTTCCCGGCTATCACGGCGGTGTTTTTTTAGCATTGTGGGAGTAGCTCATCCTCCCTACTGGGCATTAGCTGCGAACAAGGCTGGAATTATTTTCCGCGTCTAAAGGCCTGCCCACAGTTAAGTACTTTTTTCTACAGAGAAGCGCCTCCTTGCGGACATGGCGCGCTCCCCGCTTGTGAGCGGATCAGCGTGCCGACGCCCTCGTCGGTAAATATCTCTAGCAACACGGCGTGCCGTACACGGCCATCGACGATGTGCGCAGTCTTCACACCACCCTGCACGGCCTCCAGGGCGCAGCGGATCTTGGGCAGCATACCGCCGTGGATGGTGCCGTCTTCGATGAGTTCATTGACGCGCCCGACCCCCAGGCCGGTGAGCAATTTTTCATCTTTGTCCAGCAGGCCGGCGGTGTTGGTCAGTAGCATGAGCTTTTCCGCCTGCAGGGTCTCCGCCAGCTTGCCCGCGACGAGGTCGGCGTTGATATTGTAGGACTGGCCATCTTCACCGACACCGATGGGGGCCACCACGGGGATGAAATTGCCCTGCACCAGCATGTTCACCACCGAGGGGTCGATGCGGGTTACCTCGCCGACGTGGCCGATATCGATAATCTCCGGGGCCGTGAGTTCCGGTGAGGTCTTTTCGAATTTCAGCTTGCGCGCATGAATCATATCGCCGTCCTTGCCGGTAAGACCCACCGCATTGCCGCCCTTGCGATTGATGAGGCTGACGATCTCCTTGTTCACCTGCCCGCCGAGCACCATTTCCACGACGTCCATGGTTTCGCGGTCAGTGATACGCATGCCCTGATAAAATTCGGTCTGCTTGCCGATGCGCCCCAGCAGCTGGCCGATCTGCGGGCCGCCGCCGTGCACCACCACCGGATTGATGCCGACGGTTTTCATTAACACGATGTCGCGGGCGAAGCTGTTTTTCAGCGCTTCGTCCACCATGGCGTTACCGCCGTACTTGATGACGATGGTCTTGCCGGCGAAGCGCTGGATGTAGGGCAGGGCCTCACTGAGGACGCGAGCCACGTTCATGGCAGATTTGGCATTAAGGGTCATGGCGGTATTGTATGCGGCATGGTTCATTTTCACCACAGAGATGCGGAGAACACAGAGAAAAAAGAAAAGAAGAGAATTTGACCACACAGTTTCTCTGTGTCTCGTGTACCTTCCATAGTAAACGTTGGCACGAGCATTAGGGTTCCTTCGTCACCCCAGTTTTAGCTGTTTTTAGTTGCCGATA
>JALTPW010000022.1 GCA_026999335.1 Chromatiales bacterium | reverse complement strand
GTCTCGGCAGCGAGGTACTGGCGATTCTGCAACGGCTGCCCGGTGTGCGCAGCCCTTACAAAAACTGGGCTCTGGACACGCCGGAGACGCGAGTGGAAATCGACCACGCGCGTGCCAGCGAACTGGGCCTGACCGGCCGGGACATCGCCCAGGTGGTCTATCAGGCCCTGGAAGGCCGGGTGGTGACGCCGTACCGGCAGGCGGAGAACCGTGACCTCGACGTCTATCTGCGTTATGCCAGTGCGCAGCGGGTTCACCTGTCTGATCTCGACGATGTGGTGATTACCGGCGCGGACGGACACCAGGTTCCCCTGCGTGAGGTGGCAAGGCTGGTGTCCACCTTCGGGCCTCGCATCGTCACCCGTGAGGATCTGGTGCAGACCCAGAATGTGCTGGCCTTCCACTTCGGTCGCCCGCTATCGGAAGTGATTGCGGATATTAACGGCGAGCTGGCCAAGCTCGAACTGCCGCGTGGCTATCACATTGATATCACTGGTGAGCAGCGCGATTTCGAAGAGGCCAAGACGCGCATGGTGCAGGCCCTGGGGCTGGGTATTTTGGCAGTCTATTTAGTGTTAGTGGCCCAGTTTCGTTCTTTCAAACATCCGATGACCATCATGATGGCCATTCCGCTGCAATTCGTCGGCGTCGCTGCGGCGCTGTTGGTGGCCGGTAAATATCTCTCCATGCCAGCCATGCTGGGCATCATCCTACTCACCGGTACGGTGGTGAACAACAGCATCGTGCTCATCGACTACATCTTGCAGCGTCGACGTGAAGGAATCGAGCTGCGCAAGGCAATCATGGAATCGGTCTCGGTACGCTATCGGCCCATCATGATGACCGCGCTGTCGGATGTTGCTGGGATGCTGCCTCTGGCGTTGGAGATGGCCGTCGGCTCGGAGCGTTTTTCGCCGTTGGCGACGGTGGTGATCGGCGGTGTGCTGGCGGCCACTTTTCTGACCTTGGTCGTGATCCCGGTGATCTTTTTACTGCTGGAGAAACGCTCTGCCGAGAAAAATACGTGCAAAGAGCCCGTCACGGAAACACCCTGATTTTTTTTGATAACCAGGAGACAAGCATGAAAATCACTGCAAAAAAACGTTCGTTAGGCATCTGGATCGTCAGTCTGATTGCCATCGCCTTCGGCTTGCTGACCCTCAAGGAAGGTGGCCTGATCCTGTTTGGCCCAGCGCAATATGCCGAGGCTGCCGGCCAGTACGTGCCCTTCGTGCTTTGGTTTAATTTTATTGCCGGGTTTTTTTACATCCTCGCCGGGGTGTGTATTTTCCGCCAGCGCCGAGCGGGGGCTATCCTGTCGATACTGATTGCTGTGCTGACGGTCGGTGTCTTCGGCGCATTCGTCGTGCACATCGTCCTCGATGGTGCCTATGAGCAGCGCACCTTGATCGCCATGTCGGTGCGTTCAGTGGTGTGGATTATCCTTGCTGTCTTTGCGTACGGGAAACTGATAAGCCGTGGCAATGGAATTATCCAGGAGGCTGTTCGAGAATAGAGGCTGTAGCGAGGGAACGCCATTTTGAGTCAGATTTTTTGATTAAATGAGGTGGATATTGGGTATATTCAACGAATTTGATCGGAAAATCTGGCCAAAATGGTTTTTCCACAATAGGTCTTCTATTCTTGGACAGCCTCCTAGTCAGCCACTGTCCCACTTCAGCCACTGTCCCACTAATGATAGGATTAGGCTCAGCAATGATGTAATCATTATGCCAAGCATGGTACTCCGAACTGATTAATCTTATCCCAGAAGTAACTACTCAGCCCACCCGCTAAGCCCTTAGCTTTTGGTTGGTAGAGGAATCAGCGTAGCCCCTTCAAACACATCACTCAATGCACCGAAGACATTACGCCCCTGCTTTTTAACCGTAGAGATGTA
>JALTPW010000021.1 GCA_026999335.1 Chromatiales bacterium | reverse complement strand
AGTTTGCGGGTCAGGCCATTGCCGATCTCTCCATCGAAGGCCGCATGACCGTATGCAACATGGCCATCGAGGCGGGTGCCCGCGCCGGTATGGTGGCGGTGGATGACAAGACCATCGACTACGTGAAGGGCCGCCCTCTTGCCCCCACGGCCGGGCAGTGGCAGCAGGCCGTGGCCGCATGGCGCGAGTTGAGATCCGACGACGATGCGGTGTTCGATCATGAGGTGGTCATTGATGCCGCCAGCATCCAGCCGCAGGTCACTTGGGGTACTTCACCTGAAATGGTGGTTTCCATCGGCGAACGTGTGCCCGATCCGGCAGCAGAGAGTGATCCGGTAAAGGTTGAGGGCATGACCCGTGCGTTGGAATACATGGGTCTTGAGGCCGGCACGCCCATCAGCGAGATCGCTGTGGACAAAGTCTTCATTGGCTCCTGTACCAACTCGCGCATCGAAGATCTGCGCGCTGCCGCTATGGTGGCCAGGGGCCGCAGGGTGGCGGACAATATCAAGCAGGCGTTGGTGGTGCCCGGCTCCGGGCTGGTCAAGCAGCAGGCCGAAGACGAGGGTTTGGATAAGGTCTTTGTCGCGGCCGGCTTCGAATGGCGCGAGCCCGGCTGTTCTATGTGCCTGGCCATGAATGCTGACAAACTGGAACCCGGCGAGCGTTGCGCCTCCACCTCCAACCGCAACTTCGAAGGCCGTCAGGGGCAGGGTGGACGTACCCATCTGGTGAGCCCGGCGATGGCTGCGGCGGCGGCGGTGATGGGGCGGTTTGTGGATGTGCGTGAACTTTAATAGCAACGAAAGTCAGGGGTTGTCAAAATGATTGTCAACACCTTCCGATGTCGGGTGGGCATTGCCCACCAAAGAGCGCTTTCCATCACCGGAAATGGTGGGCAATGCCCACCCTGCCAAACTCAGCGCCTTTGCGTTAAATATAAAGCAGGTAGAGAAAATGGAAAAATTTGACAAGATGACGGGTATTGTGGCGCCCATGGATCGCGCCAACGTGGACACGGATGCGATCATCCCTAAGCAGTTTTTGAAGTCCATCAAGCGCAGTGGATTCGGCCCTAACCTGTTCGATGAGTGGCGTTATCTCGACCAGGGCGAGCCGGGTAAGGACAACAGCAATCGGCCGCTGAACCCGGACTTCGTACTCAACCAGGCGCGCTATCAGGGTGCGAGTATTTTGCTGGCACGGGAGAACTTTGGTTGTGGTTCCTCGCGCGAGCATGCGCCGTGGGCATTGCTCGACGACGGTTTTCGCGTCATCATCGCACCGAGCTTTGCCGATATTTTTTTCAACAACTGTTTCAAAAATAGTATTCTGCCCATTGTTCTTGATGAAGATAGGGTGAATCGCCTGTTCAAGGACGTGGAGGCCAACGAAGGTTACCGCTTGAGTGTGGATTTGCTGGCGCAGACCATCACCACCCCGAGTGGCGAGGTTATTGCCTTCGAAGTGGACGAATTTCGCAAATACTGCTTGCTTAACGGTCTCGACGACATCGGCCTGACTCTGCAGCATGTGGATGATATTCGTGCCTACGAAAAACGCCGCAGACAAGAAGCACCATGGTTGTTTGCATAATCCTGAAGCCACGGATTCAGGATTATGTTTTCAACGTAAAAGGGTGCAAAGCAAGACATTGGAATTTTTGATTGTTTTTTCGTCATTCCGGTGAAGGCAGGCATCCAGGTGATCAAGGCACTGGATCCCGGCCTTCGCCGGGATGGCGGATTGATCAGACTTGCCTATTGAAAGACTCTTTGCGCTCTTTGCGCCTCCGCGCCTTTGCGGTGGATTTTATGAGGAATAAAACATGACAAAAAAGATTGCGGTGCTGGCTGGTGACGGCATCGGTCCCGAGATCGTCGCCGAGGCGGTGAAGGTTCTGGAA
>JALTPW010000020.1 GCA_026999335.1 Chromatiales bacterium | reverse complement strand
ACTATGCTTACACTAAGGTTTGCATGGCACATTACAACAATAGCTTGGTGGGGCTTTGCTGCAATTCTGATTTTGCTTGCTGAACAGTCGATCTCTTTCTATAACATATCCATGGTCGTGGCCATTACTTTTCTGGCCACCGGAATTATTGCACTGGTAGCCTCGAAAGGGCGGCATTATTCTTGGCTGGTATTCTTGTTTATTGGTGGGGCGAGTTTATATGCGGCTGTTTCCTAACCAATACATAAAATGGATTTCGTGATCTATCGTTTTTTTTTGCAAAAAAAATCGCAAGAATGTCTGTCATTTTATCTCATTAGTTATGCAGGTATTAGCCTCTATAGAATCAAAATACATATACGACATGCAAGCAAAAAAGATGCCCGGTATATTGCAAAAATTCACGTAGAAGCATGGCGCTCAGATTTTAAAAAAACAATGCCAGATGAATATTTGAAGTCACTATTCATTGGTGAATGGCTATCGCGGGCATGGCCCGCTCCAATACCTCCGGGCTTAGCGACTAAAAGCCGGTTCTTTGAAGATAAGTGTCTACTCTTAGCGCGTCCAGCCGGCAGCAGATATCTGTAAGCAGACATTTCCCATTAGGCAAATACCAACGGATTCTTGGTGATGGCTACGCTGACGATGTAGGCGAAGGTCAGCATGGCGCCCAGCCAGGCACCGATGCGCACCGACTTACTTTGGCCGGGACGAATGGCGACAACGCCGAGGAGGATATACACTAGCAGGGCGCCGATCTTGGCCTGCAGCCAGGGTATGCCCAGGGCGGCGAACCCCCATTGGGAGGCGAGGATGATGGCGCTCAGCAGCAAGATGGTGTCAACGGCGTGGGGAACGGTCTTGACCCAGCGTTGTTGCAGCAAGGCGGAATCGCGGATCATCAGTACGCCGCGGGCGAAAAAACCCGAGATACTCAGCAGGACAAAGATCACGTGAATGATTTTGATGAGGGTCATTGGCGGTTCTTCTGGATTATTAAAGGTGGTCTACGGGTTTAATAGACAGATTTAGTGCAGGGTGGTATCGCCAACCGCTGGTGCATGGTCTGGCTGCAGCTCTTCGTTGATGAGCAGTACGCCGACACGCAGGTATTCCACCAGTTCGGCGTAGGCGTGTTCGTCTTCTTCATTGCCGTTAAAGCTGTAGGAGCTGTCGGCGCGGGCGATCTCGACGATATCTTCGGCGATCTCGCGGGCATCTTCGGGCAATGCCTTGAAGTCGCTGATACCACCCAGGCTGAGGCCGACCAGGAAACCCTGACACCACTCACCGAGGGCATGCACGCGCTGGTCGAGATCACTGTCATCATCAGGCAACAGCAACTGAAATTCACAGTCGGTGGTATTGAGCCTTGCGCGACTGGTTTCGTGCAGTTTTTTCAGCTCGCCGAAGGCTTCGTCGCCCAGCAGGTCACCACTGGGTACATGGGGAAACAGGTTTTGCAGCCAGGTATCAGCCTCGGCATTGCCGTTGGCACACAGCAGGCCGGTCAGCGTGCCGTGCAGTTCGGCGGGCTCCTGCTGGGCGCCCAGTTTGTTGATGACGAGCGCAAGCGCATCGTAATTCATGGTGTCGTATTGCATGGGGGTATTATCAGTCGCAAAGAAAGGATGGCGATTCTACCACTTCGTTGACCCCTTTTGCGCCTCGAACTATAGTGCACCCATCAAGTTTGCAACTCCGTAGCGAATCCATGGCCGAATCTGAAATCAGCAAGCTGGAGAAGTGTGTCGATGACCTGATCGACTTCTGTGACCAGCTCAGTACCGAAAACACCCTGTTGCGTGAGCGGCAGAATGTGCTGGTCGAGGAGCGTGCGCGGCTGATCGAAAAGGCCGAGCTGGCGCGTGCGCGAGTGGAAACCATGTTGGTGCGCCTCAAGACCATGGAGATGGAGGCATGAGCGAAAAGACCACTGCGGTGACTATTCGCGTACTGGACAAGGAGTATCAGGTCGCCTGCCCCGCCGAGGAACGGGTGGCATTGCTGGAGTCGGCGCGTTATCTCGATGAGAAAATGCGCGAGATCCGTGACAGCCGCAAGATGATCGGCAGCGAACGGGTGGCGGTGATGGCGGCACTGAATATCGCTCATGACCTGCTCCAATGCCGCGCGGACGATGGCCATTCGGCGGCAATGGACAACAAGCTCCGCCAGCTGCAAAACAAGGTTGAAGCCGCGATAAGCCGTGGCCGCCAGTTAGAGTTGTAAGTTTTTCCTGTTTTGGCGTCCCCTGCAGTGTTCGCTACTGCGCTGAAATTCCCTGGCCCATAATTCTGCAGTCGGGGACATGACGTTGGAGCCGTGTGCATGTCCGCGTGACGGAAAGCCTGACGCCCCAATCGTTGTCCCCACTTATCGCTCTGGTTCCAGGGGCGATGGCGCAAACGGCACAGGTGGGGGACGCCTCTTAATTTCTTTGCATTGTAACTATTCACCACAGGGGCACGGAGAACACTAGAGAATGCATCAATGGAATGAATACCGGGGGAAACCGCAGATGGGTGTGGCAAGCGCCCGTTTCTTTCGTTATTGAGCGATTTCAGGGTCATCGTGTGTTCGGCGTACGCTACGGGCAAGTGTAGTGTGCGCTGTGCGCACAAAATGGATGCCCTATTTCTCGGTAAGCTTTGTATCCCCTGCATTGATACCCCATGAACTCACGATCCAACCTCCGCCGGGAAATGCGCGACCGTCGCCGGATCCTCGGCGATGCACAGCGCACGCGGCTTAGTGGATGCGCTGCCGCCTGTTTCAGCCGTCATCAGCTGTTTTACAGTGCGCGGCGCGTGGCCGCTTACCAGCCCAACGATGGCGAGCTGGATCCCACACCGCTGATGGCCCTGGCCTGGGCCATGGGCAAACAGGTGTATCTACCGGTACTGAGCCACCTGCGCAGCGATCACCTGCTATTCGCCCCCTATGCGCCGGGCGATGCGCTGCGTGAAAATCGCTTCGGCATTCCCGAACCGGTGGTTTCACTACGCCACATGGTCGACCTAAAAACCCTGGATCTGGTGCTGACGCCGCTGGTGGCCTTTGACGGACAGGGCAACCGGCTGGGCATGGGTGGCGGTTTTTACGACCGCAGTTTTGCCTTCCTGCACCGCCGCCAGCACTGGCTCAAGCCTCACCTGGTAGGGATGGCCTATGACTTCCAGCGCGTGGACTACCTGGAACAGCAGCACTGGGACGTGCCGCTACTGGGCGTGGTGACCGAAAAAGGCTTTGTGGCGACCGGCGACAAATAGGTAAGGAGGCGCTATGGCCGAAAACGTCGCACCGCCTGTTTCAGGTGGCGCAAGCCGTCACGGGGCGTAGCGCGGGCGTAGCGCAGACGCTGATAGAGATGCGTGATGTGCTGGATCTGCGCAGCCAGTTCAGGACGATGGGGAATGACTCGCTGTGAATAGTCCTGCGCGCCCTCGGCGGGTTTGCGCGGCAGGCCACGGCGGGCCAGCTTGCGGCAAAAACGGGCATAGGCCTCTCCTACGGCATCCCGCCGCAGCGGGCGACGGCGAAACAGCTGCAAGGCTATGACGGCGACCACCAGCCCAAGACCGCCAAACAACAAACCCACCATGCGCTGCCAGTCGATATCCTCCAATCCCAATCTGCTCAGAAAGCTCCTCTGTGCCCCCTGGTCGTAGCCGATGATCCACTGGTTCCAGGCATTATTGACGCGATCCCAGCCGAAGCCCATCTTACGCCACAGCCGCTTCGCCCAGTCAGGCGTCTCCCGGGTACGGGCGGCATAGGCAGGATCAATACGCTCAAGGTCGGCTGGATTTTCGACCCGACCGGGCGGAATCACCGCCGTCGGATCGACACGTACCCAGCCACGCCCGCGCAGCCACACCTCACTCCAGGCATGGGCATCGGACTGGCGCACGATGAAATAATCGCCCAGCGGATTGTCCTCGCCGCCCTGATAACCGGTCATCACCCGCGCTGGCAGGCCGGCGGCGCGCATCAGTACGGTGAAGGCGGAGGCATAGTGTTCACAGAAGCCCCGCCGGCTGTCGAAGAGAAATTCGTCCACCGGGTCATCCAGCAGCAAGGGCGGCCGGCGGGTGTAATAGAAAGGCTGCTGACGGATGAAGTCCAGCACGCGTTGCATATAGTCGGCATCGTCACTGGACTCGGCACGCAACTGCCGGGCGAGGATACGCGCCCGCAGGGCGGTACCCGATGGTAAGCTCAGATAAGTGAAATCACGCGGTGTGCTGCCGGCATCCAGGCGATATTCGGTGTAGGACTGCAGGGTATATTGGCGCAGGGTCTTGACGCTGTCACGGGCGATGATCTCGATATCTGCCGATACCGTGCTGTGCGGCGGCGCACTGGCGGGCATGTCCAGTGCGAACAGCCAGCGACGTTGATGGGGTTCGAGGGTCAGGGTGTAGTCTACCGGCTCGCCGATGGCGGTATACTCGATGCTGTATGACACATCCAGCCCACGTCGTGTCTCATTGGGGTTACGCCAGGTGCGGCCATCGAAATGGGTCAACGCCAGGCCGCGCCAGTAAAGCCTGTCCTGCGGCGGTGTTTCGCCCGCAAAGCGCACACGGAAGGCCACGGCATCGTTGTCGCTGAGACGACTGATATTACCGGGCGCCATGGTGTCGGAAAGGCCGGTGCTGGTGCTGCTACCATCGCTTGGCAGGTGCCACAGCGGCCCGGGGATACGCGGAAACAACACGAACAGCAACAGGGCCAACGGCGCGGCCTGCGCCAGCAGGGTAGCGGCGAGGCGCAGATTGGCTCGCTGTGGCAATGTAGCGCTGGCACGCGAAAAGGCCGTCAACGCAGTGGTCAACAGGGTAACGACCAAGAGCATGTAGCCACCCATGAGCAGGGACTGGTCGAACAAAAACACCGTAATCACGACGAAATAGCTGAGACCGATAACGATGGCCACGTCACGAGGCTTGTCCATTTCCATCAGCTTCAGGCACAGCATGATCACCAGCAAGGCCACCCCGGCCTGCCGACCAACAAAGGTGTGGTAACTGGCCCAAGTGGCAGCCAGAGCCAAACCCACCAGCAACCAGCGCAGCGTCCGCGGCGGCAGACGCAGCAGCTTCAGCTCGAAGCCCAGGCGCCAGCCCAGTAGTAGCATGGCGGGTAGGATCAGCAGCCATGGCAGACGGCCGACATGTGGCAGCAAGGCCAGGGCGAGGCCGGCCAACAGCCACAGCTGCGGTCGTTCTACCTGCCGCCAGCGCCACGCCAGGGCCTGTCGCAGATGTTCCATCACTGTGACGCGGCGCCGTCGAACAGGGCCAGGGCCTTGAGACAGCGGCGGCGCTGCCGGGGTTCATGGGCGAGAGGCAGGGTCTGATTCGGCAGGCGCAGGCCATAGCGGTAATGCGCCACGTCGGCATCCAGCACCCAGCGGGTGAGAATGGACAGGCGCACCTCGGTGTCGCCGGCAGTGGCCTGCCAGTCCAGCCACAGCTCCTCGGCATGGTCGCCACCGAACTGTTTGGTGTGCAGGCCCTGACCGCGCGCCAGGGTCTTCCAGTGCACATGGCCGGGTGCGTCACCGGGCTGATAATTACGCAGGCCGGCAAAGTCATCGGCGCCCTGGCCACCATCACCACTGAGATCGGTTTGCCAGATGCTGTCCCTGGGCAGCGGCGTGGCGCGCGCAGGGCGCGGATAGATCAGCACACGGGCATCGAATTCGGCATAGGCCCAGGCGCGGAACAGGCCCAGTGGAAACACCGTGGCCAGGGTGATGCGCGGCAGGGCGTGGCGGCCGCGGCGTCTGGCCGATAGGGGGAGTTCGACACGCGCCCAGCCGTCGGCGGGCACGTCGCAGAATACCCGTCCCTGTCCCGCTTTCTGTTCAGCGAAATGTAGCGATACGGCGAAGCGGGCCTGCCCGGCGGGGTTTTCCAGACTTACCGGCACGCGCAGGGTCTCACCGCAGAACACTGGCTCGGCGGGGCCGGTGTCGACCCGCAAGCCCAGCAGGTTACGGTAGGCATGCAGCATCGCCACCACTGACAGGGCGGCCAGCAAAAAGGTGAGGGCGTAGCCGAGACTGGCGTCGTAATTGATACTGCCGATGAGCATCAACAGCAGGATGACGGCAAACAGCAGCCCCTGCCGGGTGGGCAGGATGAACACGCGC
>JALTPW010000019.1 GCA_026999335.1 Chromatiales bacterium | reverse complement strand
AAAAAAGTGCGCAGCAAAAAACTGGCCGAGGGTTCACCGGCGCATAGCTTTCAGTCGCTACTCGGAAATTTAAGATCAATTGTTCGCAACACCTGCAAGCGTCGCAATGCCGATGCATCAGAACCCTACTTTATCATGGATACCCAAGTGACAGAGACGCAACAAAGAGCCTACCGGTTACTGAAGACAATAAAAGTGTAGACAGCGCTTTGAACCCCATTTTTATTTATCT
This sequence comes from Chromatiales bacterium, assembly GCA_026999335.1. GTDB lineage: Bacteria > Pseudomonadota > Gammaproteobacteria > SZUA-152 > SZUA-152 > DRQN01. The sequence goes on along the minus strand of JALTPW010000019.1, from coordinate 1,689 downwards.
TTATGATAAATAAGGGGTAATTTGCCATCCAAAGGAAGGAACTTCAGATTAAACCGTTTAAACTAGTTGGATACTCTCCGGCTCTGCTGGGGAATGCCCAAATATTTGAAGCGTTACGGGCGTCTCTTGGGAATGTATTCCATGAGTTGGCTCATCGTAGGAAATCGATTGTAATGGTGATCAGTCCGAGGTGCCTGAAATAAATCGAGGCCCTCTACAGATACCATTCGTCAGGCATCTCGCAGGAAGGCATGGGCGCAACCCATTCGCGCCGTGCCTCACCACCCTTGGGCGTGATCGCTACTTCCACCTGTTCGGCGTCACGACCCTTGCTGAAGCGCGCAGCGATGCGTGCGGCGAGGGCGATATCGTCCGCGTCGGGTTGGCCGTCCAGCAGTACCAGCGGGCCGGGGTGACTAAGGGTGCGAATGTGGGTGAATTGCTGGCGGTAGCCCTCGAGGAAATTGTTCTCTCCTTCTTCGCGGCCGATGATTAGCTTGAAGTTCGGCCGTGGGCGCAGGTGGCGACCCACCTTGAGCAGCATGATGTCGTCGATTTCGTACTGTCGTTCGCCGCGTGCCTTCCACAGGTCGGCGAGCTTGTGCGAATAGGCCTCGTCGGTGAGGAAGCAGCAGCCACCGGAGGGTTGGGCATAGTCATCGATGCCCATCTCACGGGCCAGGGCGATCTGTGGTTTACGGCCACGGCCGGAAAATCCGTACAGCTGTTCGCGGTCGATCCAGCCCTCGCGCTCGGGCAGGGTCTCGGGCAGGTTCTTGCCACACAGGGGGCGCAGCAGGCGGTCTTCGGCGCCGGATTCACGCTGGATCACGGGCATGGTGTCACGGCGCTGAGACATGGGCCGTTGGCCGATCACCTCGCCGGTGATGATGAAGTCAAAGTCGTGTTTCTGGATCCACTCGTTGGCCTTGCGCACCATGAAACACTTGCAGTCCAGGCAGGGGTTCATGTTCGAGCCGTAACCATGTTTGGGATTGATGACCACGTCCTTGTATTCGTCGATGACATCGATGATGTGCAGCTTGATACCAAGGGTTTCGGCGACCCACAGGGCGTTGTTACGCTTGGGTTTTGCGCGGTCTTTCTTGCGGATGGCGTGGGTATGACCCTCGACGCAGAAGCCGGTGAAGAAGTTGACCCCCTCGACGTGGATGCCCTGATCCATGATCACGCGGGTGGCGAGCATGGAATCGAGTCCGCCGGAAATGAGGGAGAGGGCCTTGCGTTGTCTGGACATGGTCTGTGGATCGATGAATAGCCGCGAGCCGGCAATTGTAGCCCAAAACGGGTGGGCCGGGCATGTGGCGGGGGGATTGAGCAGGGTGGCCACATATAAACTTGTCCAAAACCAGTAAGATAGGCGACCATTACGAGAAATAACAAATTGTGTTGGGTGATGACGCAAGCCACATTTGTAAAGGCAACGGTTCGGCCATCATGACAAAATAGCCCACCAACGTGGCGTCTCATACTTAAAGTGCGGAATAGGGACGAAGCGGGAAAGGCACCTGGTTCGAGGTCGAATAAGCCCTTGACCGACAGGCCGTTGGCCAACTTCTTGCCTGTCGTGCTACCTGCGCAAAGAAAGTAAACCTGATGCGTAAACGTCACGCAGCAGCCACAACAATGCCTTCAATATCCCTCGGAATATTCATTGCTTCGTCACAG
>JALTPW010000018.1 GCA_026999335.1 Chromatiales bacterium | reverse complement strand
TCGCATCGACCAATATGGGGCTGCAGCCTTGCGTTGATACATTATTGAAAGGCAGTAACCCCTTACATCTTGCATATTTAGGAACGTGCATATAATAATTTCCCGATCTTGCATCCCACCTTCAGCCCGTCTTCACTCGTTCTTTAATCACAATAGCTCAAAATAGAACAACTATTCCTGTACTTTTGTTCAATCAGAACAAACAAATACGTCAAGAAAGCGTACCACCAAAAGTAGGCGCTTTAGGCGACGTTGCAGGGCGCCTATTTTTGGTGGTGCCGCGAACGCAGACAGACAAGCTGAATCTGACATTATCACCTTGGAAGAGTACAAGTCTGAATGACCTAACATTTGACGAAGAGTATTATGTTGATTCGTGAGTTCTTGTAAGCGCTCAAAATCATAATTCAGGCCCAGCTTCACTGTTGCCAATCACTGCTGTCCCGTTAACGGACTATTGCCGTATTTCAAACGCCCGGTTTGCAGGGAGAGCAGCCTGATTGAGGGTGTTTGAGGCATGAATTCGGACAACCTCTCTGCGTCATACCGGGTCAAGCCTGGCATGACGATGTGTGGTTAGCGGGACAGCATTGGTTGCCAATACAAAAATCCCCCACAATTCCATATCTGGGCGTCCAACCTCAGTGCTCACGGATGGGTTAAATATTGTCTCAAATGTACTGAATACTTTTTTCGGGCGGACACTAATTATGTGGATGTAGTTGAGATTGCAAAAATTATATTCTGAGTTGTGGGTAATGGAGAGCTGTTGCTGTCTGCCCCTTTTGTTTCCAGGGTTGGTTGAGGATGGGGGGCGCTTTCGGCTTAATCTACGCGTTATTCAGTGCCCGGCAGCGGCTCACCCCGGCTGAAACACTGCCATTGCCTATCGTGCAGCAGCTCCAGTGGACGATATTCCCGCTTGTATTGCATTTTCGCACTGGCGGCGACCCAGTAGCCCAGGTACAGGTAATTCAGTCCCCGTCGTTGCGCTTCGCCAATGGCCCACAGCACACTGTGGCGTCCCGGGCTGTGAGCGGCAAAGGCGGGATCAAAAAAAGTGTATACCGCCGACAGGCCCTGGGGCAGTAAGTCCAGCACACTCACTGCCATCAGCTGATTCTGGTGGCGGAATTCCGTGAATAGGGTCTCTGACCAGGGGCTGTTGAGAAAATCCATGTAACGCCCGGGACTCGGATCGTCCATGCTGCCGCCGGGGTGGCGGCTGGCCATGTAGTGTCGGTAGAGGGCGAAGTGTTCTTCGTTGAAGTTGGCTGGTTGTGGTGTGGCCTGTATACCCTGGTTGGCTTTCAGAGTACGGCGCTGGGCACGGTTTGGCTGAAATGTGTGCACGGGAATACGCATCGGCATACAGGCTTGGCATTGTGGGCAGTGTGGCCGGTAGATGTGGCTGCCGCTACGCCGAAAGCCGAAGTCCGCCAGACGGCTGTAGAGGACTGTGTCCATGGGGGCACCGGGATCCATGAACAGGTTTACTGTGTTGCGATCGGCCAGATAGCTGCAGGGGTGAGGGCGGCTGGCGAAGAAAGTCAGCTGTTCCAGACGGGGGTTGGCGGTCATTTTTCAGGACTCAGCATTGTCCAGCGGCCGCTGTGGCCGGCTTGGGGGCACCAGTGATCCAGCAACTGACGGAAGTGTTCGCGATCAATGGTTTCCGCGCCCAGGCTTTCGAGGTGTGTTGAGTGAACCTGGCAGTCCACTAGTGCATAGCCCCATTGTTCGAGTTGGCGCACCAACTGCACGAAGGCGACCTTGGAGGCATCGTGGGCGCGGCTGAACATGGATTCGCCAAAGAACACCTTACCGATACCGATGCCGTAAAGACCCCCCATCAGTTTGCCGTCGAGCCAGCATTCCACTGCATGGGCGTGGCCCAATTCGAACAGGTGCCGGTAGGCCTG
>JALTPW010000017.1 GCA_026999335.1 Chromatiales bacterium | reverse complement strand
TTGTTAGGCGAACTCTTAATCCGTGTAGCGATATGAAATTTTTTGGTAATCACAATAAGGATTACGCTCAACGTTGTCATTCGCTCTACGAATCAATACCCTGCACTGTGCAAGTACGACCACTTACAGGATCTAGCTAGAAGTCTTTCCGGTTTCCCGTACCGTCGAATGAAATCACCTACACTACAGAAACTCCACTTCATTTATCCCCTGTTCATCTGCCTTGCATTGCTGTTTCCGGCAAAGGCCTTTGCAGCATATTTTTTTACTGTCGACAGTGCACGCATACAAAGTGCCTTGCTAATGTACTTTCCCCTGCATGAATATCGTGCAGCGGCAAGACTGACCCTGTCCGAGCCCATGGTTACACTGAAACAAGGTGCCAGCAAATTACAGTTGGACATCCCGGTGATCGCCAGCATCCCGGGCAAAAATCGAAAGCGGGGACAGGCCGTCGCCGACGTCGGTTTGTACTACAAACCTTCGACCGGCGAACTGTTTTTGGCTAATCCAATAATTCGCGCCTTCACGATGAAAAATATCAGCGCCGAGTCCCGAGAGATGTTTCAAGCCAGCCTGTCCGATATATTGATAAAAACGCTGCCCCTGGTGCGCATTCATCGAGTGCGGGAACAAGACCTTAATCACTCACTGTCCATGAGTAATATGAAATCCATGCATATCGAAGATGGCCGGGTACGGGTATCCATCGGTTTTGATTGAGGGAGCTGACTGCATGCCCCACCATAGCGGGATAAATTGATGCCGTGTAAAGATCTATTGGAAAAAGCCGCCGTCTGATCCTGACGCTTATCTCACAAAAAATTGCTGGGCAGGCTTTTCATGCCTAACTGGAATATGCATCAACCGCGTGGACACAGGGGCGTGGTATGCACAGAAGTAATATCCATGTCGTGCCCACGATTCTTTCCGTTTCAATCGCCGAGGAAAATTCCCCAGCACTCACCCAAAACACTTGCTTTTGGTGCTGCGAAATTCTGGCTTTACCGTCTCCGGCTAGGGTATAGCGTCTTGGTCACTGAACAAAAATGGTTATTTTTTCCGATATTACCGGCGGATTGTGGGGGATATGGCGATGATCACCCAAAATCAATTGCAGCGTATGCCTGCCCTCGAAACAGTGGAGGTCGGGTTAATTGTATCATTAATAATGACCCCTTTTGATAATGATACAATGAACCCGGTCGAGTAGATGGGTTCCTTTGACTGGTTAGGATCGTGTTTGTTTTCACTGTTTCCGGCTGGTTTCCCGCCGGCGCCACAATATCCTCTCCATACAGTCATTGTTACCACACCCCTCACAGAACCGTGCTGGCGCTATTTACGCACACGGCTCCTCGACAACACGCTTCACTTCAAAAGGACAATAAATTTACCATAATTCGCGGCTTGGGCAATGGAAACAGCGTAAGCAGCTTATTAAACTTTTCCCAGGTGTAACAGCCTCGTTTTCCTCGACGATTGAGCCATTTTAACAAGGTGCGCAACACCTGATTGGAAAAGTTCTTTATGCTTTTGTAGTTATCCGTTACTCCATAGTATGCGATATGACCTCGCAGTTTCGCTGCGGTTGTTTTCAGGATTTTGGCGGTGGGCAAGGTTCTATTGGCCTTTAGCCATTCTTTGTATCCTTTTAACTTGGCAGTGAATCGCTTGCTCATGGTTTTCCGCTTCATGCGATAACGTTTTCCATCCCGACTGCGGGAGCCGTAGTGGGTTAACCCCAGGAAATCAAACGTGGCTGCTCTTTCGCCTCTGGCTTTTGCTTTCGTTTGAGCAAATTGCCCAAACTCAAACAGCCGGGTCTTTTCCGGGGCAACTTCTAGATGAAATTGCTTTAGGCGGGCTTCCATATCTTGCATGAACTGCTTTGCTTCTTCCGCGTGTTGAAAGCAGGCAACA
>JALTPW010000016.1 GCA_026999335.1 Chromatiales bacterium | reverse complement strand
GGCATGGGCAGGCTGGCTTGGGGGTGGGTGGGTAGTTGCAGGTCTTGTTCACGAATGGTGTTGTCTTCGCACAGGGTCATGGCGCGTTCGAGGATGTTTTCCAGTTCGCGGACATTGCCGGGGAAGAGGTAGCGGTTGAGGTTTTTTTGCGCGTCGGGGGTGATGTGGGGGGTGTCGAGGCCGGTCTGCCGAGCGAGTTTGTGCAGCGTGTGCTCGGTGAGTTGGGTGATGTCTTCGCGGCGTTCACGCAGGGGCGGGACGTGCAGCTCGATGACGTTGATGCGGTAGTAAAGATCCTGCCGGAACCTGCCGTCCTCGACCAGTGCGGCGAGGTTTTTGTGGGTGGCGCTGAGGATGCGTACGTCGACGGACTGTTCTGTCGCGGAACCCACTGGGCGCACGGCCTTTTCCTGGATGGCGCGTAACAGCTTGACCTGCATTTGCAGGGGCAGATCAGCGACTTCGTCGAGAAACAGGGTGCCGCCATCGGCGGCCTGGAAGAGTCCGTCTTTGTCGGCGACGGCGCCGGTGAAGCTGCCTTTTTTGTGGCCGAAGAATTCGCTTTCCATCAGTTCGTCGGGGATGGCGCCGCAGTTGACGGGCACGAAGGGCTGGTTGGTGCGCGGCCCTTTATTATGGATCAGGCGGGCGACGAGTTCCTTGCCGGTGCCGGATTCACCACTGATGTAGATGGGGGCCTGACTGCGTGCGACCTTGGCGATGGTGGCGCGGGTGCGCTGCATGGCTTCAGAATCGCCCAGCAGTTCGTTGCGTGAACGGCGATCCAGCCGCGGGTGGCTTTCGGAGACCTTGAGCGCGGTATTGACCAGGTTGCGCAGGATATGCAAATCCACCGGCTTGGAGACGAAATCGAAGGCGCCGGCCTTGAGGGCGCGGATGGCCCATTCCATATTGCCGTGGGCGGTGATCACCGCCACCGGGGTTTTCGCGTGCTGCGCGGAAATGTATTCGACCAGTTCGATGCCATTGCCATCCGGCAGTTTCATGTCCGTGAGACAGAGGTCGAAGCGGTGCTGCGACAGTCGTTCCCGGGCCTCGGCCAGATCAGCCGCTGAACGGGTCTCGATGTTCATCCGCCCCAGGGTCAGCTCCAGGAGTTCGCGGATGTCGGGTTCGTCGTCGACGATGAGGGCGAGGGAAGGCGGTGTCATGGTTTGTTGGTGCGTGTCCGGGTGTCGGCGAATTCTATACGAAAACAGCTGCCTCCGGTGGGTATGGCGATATAGCTCAGGCGTGCGGCGTTGCCTTCGCAGAGTTCGCGTGCGATGTAGAGCCCCAGTCCCGAGCCCTTGGTGTCGGTGGTGAAGAAGGGCTCGAAGATGTGTTGCACATCCTCCGGCTTGATGCCGGGGCCGTGGTCGATGATGTCGAGCACGGGATGACTGATGCCGGGCTGCTGTCCTCCATGCAGTTCCAGCTTGGGTTGGCCGGGGTGGTCACGGCTGTAGCGTAGGCCATTTTGGCACAGATTCCACAGAATTTGGTGGAGCTGGGTGGCATCCATACGAACGATGATGTCGCCGGGTTCGATATTGATGTTGATGTCTTCGGCGCTACAGCCCTGGCTGAGGGTGAATTCGGCGATGAAATGCGCCAGCCAGTCGTTGAGGGACAGATCCTCGGGCTTGGCGCGGTCACGGCGGTTTAGTTGCAGCACATTTTCAATGATGTCATTCACGCGTGCGGTGTTGCTGTGAATGATCTCCAGCAGACGCCGATCCGAGGGGTTGTCCGGTGCGGTTTCGCTGAGCAGTTGTTCAGCATGGCTGATGGCGCCTAGTGGGTTACGGATCTCGTGGGCGATGCTGGCGGTGAGGCGGCCCAGCGAGGCCAGCTTCATCTGTTGGGCCTGTTGCGCCATGCGTGCGGTGTCTTCGAGAAATATCAGGGTGCCGGCCTGTCTGTCGTAGCCCAGGGCGGTCATACTGGGCAGCAGGTCGGTGGAGCCGCTGCCAGTGCGAAAGACCCAAGGTTCGTTCAGCTTGTTGTTCAGCCAGGCGGCCAGCTGTTCGTCCAGTTCTGCGGACACCAACTTCAGAGGCTTGTTGGTGGAGCCGCTCAGTAGAGGCAGCCCCAGCATATGCCAGGCCGATTCATTCATCAGGCGGATACGGCTGTTGGCATCGACGACGATGATGCCCGACTGCATGCGTTGAATGACGTGCTGGTTGAGTTGTGCCAGATTGGCCAGGTCAACGCCGCGCTGCGCCGCCAGTTCCTCGCTTTCGCGGATGCGTCTGGACAGGACATGGGCGAGAAAGGCGGTGGCGAACAGTGTCGCGCCAAGGATGCCGGCCTTGGTGTAATCGACGGGTAGGGTTTGTGATATTTGCGCATAGACCTGCTCCGCCAGCACCGCCAGTGCGGCGATGGCGGCAAACAGGATCGAGGTTCGGCCACCCAGCAGCAGGCTGTTGCCAGCGATGGCCACCACCAGCAGCATGCCCAGTCCGGAGGCGATACCGCCACTGCTGCGCATCAGCAGGGTCAGGGCGATGATATCCAGTACCACCAGCCCGTAAGCCAAGGGCTGGAAACCGAGCCAGCGCCAGTGGATGGCGAAGCTGGCGATGCAGGCCAGCAGCAGGTAGACGATGCTGACGGTGATGAACAGATGTGGGGCGTGCTTGCCCAACTGTGGCAGATTGGCATCGATAAAAAAGGAACTGACGAACAGCGAAGCCAGCAGGATGCGATACAGATTCAGGTAGCGCAGCGGGCGCCAGATCTGGTCGGAATCCCGGCCGAGGAGACTGTTGGGGGGGGAGGGCTTGGGCATACCTATGCCTTACGGTTCCTGTTGCGGCGATCTTTAGTCACGTCCGCTATCCCGGTGCTGCGGGCTGCAGTAAAAGTGTTTCCCCTGCGCCAGTGCCTGTTCGCGGGGGACGTGTACCCCGCAGTGCCGGCAGGCAACGGTTTCGACATAATGCTCCAGCGAGCGTGGGGCGTTGGCTTGGGATTTGAAATACAGTCGCCGGATCAGGGCGATGGCCAGCCACACGGCGAGGCCGATGATGAGAACGCGGAATATGGGCATGGGGTTGATTATACGGATCGGGTACTGCCTTTGTCTGTGCTATGTTTTTCAGAGGTATTACGAGGTATAAACACAGGTGTGTCAGTGATGGGGAGGTGCATGTGTCCGGCAAGACATTGAAAATTCTGGTGGTGGATGATACCGAGGCCAATCTGAGCCTGTTCGATAAGTTCATCCGGCGCATGGGGCACGAGACGATTTTCGCTACCAATGGTCTGGAGGCGGTGGCGCGATTCGAGGAATGCCGGCCGGATCTGGTACTGATGGACGTGATGATGCCAGAAATGGATGGCTATGAGGCGACGCGGCAGATTCGTACCCTGTGTAACGAAAACTGGGTGCCGATCATTTTCATGAGTGCCAAGGCTTCCGCCGATGACCAGGTCATGGGCCTGGAGGCCGGTGGAGACGACTACCTTACCAAGCCGGTCAATCTGAAAATCCTCGCCGCCAAGATTACTGCCATGCAGCGTATCTCTGAGATGCAGCAGACACTGGAAGATACGGCCAGTGAGCTGCAGCAATACCGTGATGATGCAGAGCAGGAGATGCAACTGGCGACCCGCCTGATGGCGCGTATTACCCGCAGCGCCACGCTCGCCGATTCCCTGCTCAAGGTCTGGATCCTGCCTGCCGTGCACATGAGTGGTGATCTGGTTGCTGCCGCACGACCTTTCGACGACCGTCTCTACGTCCTGCTGGCCGACGCCACCGGCCATGGTCTGTCGGCGGCGCTGATGCAAATGCCGGTTTCGCAGACATTTTATGATATGGCGCAGGCTGGTTACAGTGTTTCCAGCATCGTCACGGCCATGAACCGGCAGCTGCGCGCACTGATGCCGCGGGATCGTTTCGTCGCTGCCACCGTGGTGGTTTTTGATGAACACAACCGGCTGTTCGAGGTGTGGAATGGCGGCAATCCCGAGGCGCTGTTGGTGGATGACGACGTCGGTGTCATTCACCGTTTCATACCGCGTTCACCGCCGCTGGGTATTGTCGGCGAAGACGATTTCGATGCGCGCACCGAGATATTGCAAGTGGCTCAGGGCGCGGAGCTGTTGTTGTATTCGGACGGTGTGCTGGATGCCGATGATGCGCAGGGAAATACCTTCGATGAGAGCGGGCTGGCCATGGCTATCGACGGAAAGAGTGGGCAGGGTGTTTGTGAACGCGTTGCTGCGACCCTGCGGGCACACCTCGGCAAGCGGCGCGGTCAGGACGATATCAGCGTGGTGGGTATACGTTGCCCGGCTCCGGATGAGTAGCCTGGATGGAGCGTAGCGTAATCCGGGAAGTGTGATGCTGACTCGTTCCGGATTCCACTTCGTTTCATTCAGTCTACCTTGCTGTATTCTCTAGGATCGATGGGCTGCTTTCTGTCACCGCTGTTTTAAAAATAAAGCGCGAGTTTCCACAAATTAAAGCCACTCACCCGCGTCTTGCCGCCCTAAGATACTCATGATTTCGACTGAATCACCGTCAACACGATAATAAATCGTATCAATACCACAAACACTATGCCTGTAGCCCTCACGAATATAATCAATGGCTTGATACAAATAGGGTTGCTTGGCCAACTGTTCAAAACGATCAAAAAAAATCGTTATAATAATCGTCGGCTCGCGCCTCGCCCCACTTCTCAAGACCTCGGTTATAAATTCGCCATAAATCGGCTTTCGCATCTGGCCTGAGTCTATAACTTCCCATTGTGCCGCAACTTGTCCTTAAATTCTGTGAGTATTTCGTCGCGAGTTTGGTCAATAAAGCCATTTTTCTCGGCCTTGATAAGCCTGGTTCGGATGGCTTCGATTTCGGTGCGCTGTTCCTTGTCTCTGCGAATGAGGTTGCGCACATATTCACTGCTGCTCACATATTCACCACTTGAAATGATTTCATTCATCCATTTGCGGTCGAGGTCTGTGAGACTGAGAGTTGTTTTGACAATTGCCATATGAAGGATACCTCCAAGGGAGTTGTGTGAATATGTACCTCCATCATGCCTCTAAATGCACCCCTCATGAAGTCCTGTCCCTGCTCTTTCGGTAGCTTATCGCAAAACAAAAACGGCATTAGCGAGTAGCCAGGTAGGGTGTCAGACTTGCGTTATTGCGTTAATGTATCTTTTCAAAAACCCAAACAACAGAGGCCCGGCCAAGAATATCAGCCGGGCCTTTGCCTTTATGGCTCAGCGGTAAGCACCAGACAGTCGTCCATCACCCGCACCTTCATCGGGGTGTTGATCTCAAAGCCCACCTGTTGCAGCCAGCGAACTAGGGGGCCTTGCTTTTTGCCTTTCCATTATTACCCATTTGATATTTCATTTTCGGAATTACGCTGCCAGCCCGGCCCGGTAGGGCACGTTTTGTGTGCCCACGCGAATGTTTGTTACACGGCAGCTTGGGTTGAAGAATGAAAGCCAATGCTTGCATTCAACAAAACCGTTTCAATTTCTGCTCGACCTCTTGTAGTCCTTGCTGGTGGACACCGGGAAAACGATCAATAGTACAGCAAGATCCCGCATTGCCGGTTCTATCCAGGCGATGGCTTCCAGTATGTCCTTATGCTGTTACGCCAGATCTTGTCAGTACCAGATCGGTTCATGATGGAATACTCGGTTTCTCAGATTGCGTATGCGGTTAAAGCAAGTAGCCTAGGTTTCGCAAGCTCAACCCAGGCTACCTTGCTACGTTAATCCGAGGCCAGCCGGTGCGCCCAACGTGTGGTTTCCGGCAGGCGGTAGCGGGTGGTGCAGCGCAGTACGTACTCGATAGCCGTTTGCAAATCGATGCGATGTCCCACGGAAACATACAGCGGACTGACTCTGTCCCGAGTGCGTAGCACGGCGCCGATGACTTCTCCCTTATCCATCAGCGGCGTCCAGCTGCCCTTCTTTGCGCCGGGCTCGTCATGGGTGCCAATCAGCCGTGACTTGGCGACGCCGATGGTGGCCAACCCGGTCAGTACGCCGAGGTGGCAGGCAATGCCAAAGCGGCGCGGATGCGCCAGGCCCTGTCCATCGCAGAGGATGAGGCCAGGTGTGATGGTGAGCTTGGCCAATGCCGCCAGCAATGCGGGGATTTCCCGGAATGACAAATAGCCGGGAACGTAGGGGAAGCATGTGGGTTGTCGGTCGA
>JALTPW010000015.1 GCA_026999335.1 Chromatiales bacterium | reverse complement strand
AGCAAGACCTGTTTCAGTCGTAGGGGGTCGCTGTGCAGGGTGGTGACCTCCGCCCGGCAGTTGACGTTCAGTCGGTTGCCGTTTTGTTTCGCCAGTGGCAGAACCGTGCTGATCACCTCGTCTATCAACGTGCAGACCTCGACCTTGCTAAGCTCCAGCTTCATCTTGCCGGCCTCGATCTTGGATAGGTCGAGGATATCGTTGATCAGGGTCAGGAGGTGCTTGCCCGCCCCACTGATGCGCCTCAGGTCAGTCAGAGTGGCCGGGTCACCCGTGCTGGCGCACTCATCTTCCAGCAGCTCACTATAGCCAATGATGGCATTGAGCGGTGTGCGCAGTTCGTGGCTCATGTTGGCCAGAAACTCGCTCTTGGTCTTGCTGGCGAGGAGGGCTTCGTCACGGGCGACGGCCAGCTCCGTGGTGCGTTCCTTGACCCGTTGCTCCAGCAGAACATTCTGTTGCCGGAGTTCCCGGTCTCGTTCGGCGATGGTATCCATCATGCGGTTGAAGGCGTGGGCGATGACAGCCACCTCCTGAGGGCCCTTATGGTCATCGGCGCGGGTACTGTGATTGCCGTTCTCGGCTTCACTCATGATATGCGAAAGGGTGTCGAGAGGGCGGGTCAGGCGTGCCGTGATGTGACGTAAAACCAGCAGTAGTACGCCGGCCAGGGTCAGGGATATGGCGATATTGCTGACGAAAATACTGGCGATGGTTCTGTTCAACGCCTCCTTGCCCAGCTCGACCTCGACATAGCCCAGCAATTCCGGCCCGGGATCATCCGGAACCAGCTCGGAGGGGTCGCTGCTCACTTGCGTTTGCACGGGGGCTGTGAAAAACCAGCCATCACGGGTCTCGACGATCTGTAACGCCTTGCTGGTGCTGATATCGAGATGATGGGGTGGGTGTTCCTGGCTGGAGTAGCCCAGTTCCAGCAGCAGTGTGCCGGTGAGATCGTGAATGGCGACATAGTGAACATCGGGAAACTCCAGTGTTCCCTGTGCCGCATCCCGGGCGTTTTCACCCTCACCGTAGAGCAGTGCCAGGGTGCTCTGGCGCGCCAGATTACGGGTGATCTGCTGGCCCTGTTCGATGAGGTTATCCCGCGTCCGGCTGCTGCCCAGCAAAGAGGTGGCGAGCGACGAGATGAGAGCCAGAAGGACGATGCCGAGCGTGAAGGCCAGCGTGAGCTGGTGGCGAAAATTTGGACGCCGGCGCCTGCGGAACGACTTGGGCGGTGAAGAACGGTTGTGGTGAACTGAGGTCATGATCAGGGACGTGGAAATACCAGATTGAACTGGCGTTGCTGTTGATAGGTGATGCTCAGGCCAAGATGGCTTGCGGTACGTAGATTGACGGCGATATTCACTTCGCTGGTTGGCCGCAGACCGGGTTTGGCGTCATTGCTGATGACGCGCAGGGCCAGGCGGCCCAGGTCTCGCCCAAGTCCCTGTTTGTCGGCATAAAGGGAGAACAGTGCCCCGCGGCGCACGTGGGCCGGGCTGCTGGAGAAGATCAGCAGGCGGCGCTGCCATGCTTCTTGCAGGAGATAGGACAGCAGTGAGGTATCACCGGTTAGCGTACTGTCCTGTAGTACCCACAGGGCATCGCGGCCGGACTCCATCCCGTTGACCAGCTCGCGGTAGAGACGGGCGGCGCTGCGGATATTCGTCGCCGGGCGGGTGATGAGTGCCAGCTCATGTTGCTTTGCCGCCATCTCGGCCCAGGGCAGCAGCCACTGGTGCCGCTCGGGGTTGTAGATCAGATAGACACGTCGTATCTCCGGTGCCAGTGCATGTAGACGCTGGAACAGCTGCGAGGGATTGGACAGCAGGCTGATCGCCGGGTAGGTATCCATGTCGGCCTTGGACATGGACAGCAGGCCACCGGCAATGACGGGTGTCTTCAGTTGCAGGGCCTTGGCGGTCTC
>JALTPW010000014.1 GCA_026999335.1 Chromatiales bacterium | reverse complement strand
AAAGACTATTAACCACAACACCCGGTAGGAGCGGGCCATGCCCGCGATGGTTTCTGCGCCAAGGTTCCATCAGTGCACTTGTAGGAGCCCCTTTAGGCACGACAGTTGATAAAAATTGTCGCGCCTAAAAACGCTCCGACAACATCATAGACGAGCAATCGCGGGCATGGCCCGCTCCTACGGCGGGGTAATCCAGCGCGGCTCAGTTACCGCGCGAGGGCCAGGAAAAGATCAGCACAAAACTTCCCAGGCCACCAAGCATCCAGCTCAGTAACGGTGCATTGCCGAGCATGGTGGTTGAGGTCGGATCGGCATAGGCGTAAATAATGGCGGCACTGATAATGAAGCCGCTGCCGACAATGGCGCGGAAGTTGCGCTGCTGAGCACGGCGGATTTCCCAGCGGAGTTTTTCCAGGGCCTCGCTGCCGTTGTCCTTCGCATGTTTTTCGGCCTGCGCCGCCTGCGAGAGGAAGGCGTGCAGCAGGCCAGGGATCTCCGGCAGCTTTTCCGCCCACTCGGGGGCATTTTTTTTCAACGAACGACCGAAGGAGCGAAAACCGATCTGCTCACTCATCCAGCGTTCAAGGAAGGGTTTGGCGGTTTCCCACAGATCGAGATCCGGGTAGAGCTGCCGGCCCAGGCCTTCGATATTCAGCAGGGTTTTTTGCAGGAGTACCAGTTGCGGTTGGACTTCCATACTGAAACGACGCGCCACTTGAAATAAACGCAGCAGCAGATGGCCGAAGGAAATATCCTTCAGTGGGCGCTCGAAGATAGGCTCACAGACGGTACGGATGGCCGCCTCGAATTCTTCTATGCGGGTATCTTCAGGCACCCAGCCGGACTCCACGTGCAATTCGGCCACACGGCGATAGTCGCGCTGAAAAAAGGCAAGAAAATTGCCGGCGAGATAATGCTGATCGGCCTCATTGAGGGTGCCCATGATGCCAAAATCCACGGCGATGTAGCGCCCCGAAGGTTCAACGAAGATGTTGCCGGGATGCATATCGGCATGAAAGAAGTTGTCACGAAATACCTGGGTGAAAAAGATTTCCACGCCGTGTTCCGCCAGCCGCTTAAAATCGATGCCCTGCGCGTGCAAGGCATCGATATCGCCGATAGGCGTGCCAGAGATGCGCTCCATGACCATCACGTCGCGGCGTGTTAGCGGCCAATGCACTTCCGGCACATAGAGCTGCTCGGAACCGGCAAAGTTACGGCGCAGTTGTGAGGCCGAGGCCGCCTCACGCATCAGATCCAGCTCGTCCATGATGGTCTTGTCGTATTCCGCCACCACCTCGCGTGGCCGCAGGCGACGGCCTTCTTTCCAGAAACGTGCCGCCAGGTCGGCAAGGGTATAAAGCAGTGCAAGGTCACGACGAATCGTCGCCTTGATGCTGGGCCGAACCACCTTGACGACGACCTCGCGGCCATCGTGCAGCTGCGCGGTATGCACCTGGGCGATGGAGGCCGAGGCCAGCGGCGATTCGTCGAAGCGGGCAAACAACTCACCCACCGGCTTGCCCAGCGATTTCTCGATGATGGCGCGCGCCTCATTATCGGGAAAGGGTGGCACGTTGTCCTGTAATTGCGACAACTCGTTGGCAATATCGTCCGGCAGCAGGTCGCGACGCGTGGAGAGAATCTGACCGAACTTGACGAAGATAGGCCCCAGTTCTTCCAGCGAACAGCGAATACGTTCGCCGCGCGAGCGGGTCTCGTGACGAAACCAGTGCCACGGCAGCAGGAAACGCACGAAGCTGACAGAACGGAACAGGTGGGTACGAAAGACAAGGTCGTCGAGACCATTACGGGCCAGCACGAAATTGATGTGCATGAGACGCAGGGCCTGACGAAGTCCGGTCACTGGAAATTCTCTTTGTTCTTGCGGCGGGAAACGAGGCGCTCGACACGCGCTTCGAGGCGATCGA
>JALTPW010000013.1 GCA_026999335.1 Chromatiales bacterium | reverse complement strand
CTTTCCATTGGCGAAACCATTCTCAAAGAAGAGTTTCTAAATGAGGGTTTTGATGTCATCGACATTTCCAACGTTTCAGACAAAATTACCGTCTCCGAAGCCTATAAAGTATCGGATCTCACCAGAGCAGCCGCGATTGAAATCGGTAAAGACGTCGGCGCAGATGTTGTTATCAAAGGAAAAGTGCTCGCCAAACGGGGGCCAACCAACACAGATAGCAATGTCGGTACGTACATGGCCGACATCACTGCAACGGCATTTCAAGTAAAAGATGGCCTGGTGCTGGGTTCAGGGCGAGCAAGTGGCGTATCCCGGCATATTTCTGAAGTCACGGGAGGAAGCCTGGCGATCGAAAAGGCCTCTCAAAAGCTGGCCAGAAAAATGATTGAGCAAATTAACCGAAAAATCGGGCAATAATAATATTGAGCGAAGCGAGGTCATATGAATAGAAAAAACGTCAGATTAGTGCTCTCATTCACGATCATCATGTTATTTTTAGTGGGGTGCGCTACCGGGCCGCGGATCATTTCCACGAATCCTGGTAACCCAATTCATACCGTAGCGATTCTTCCCATGCTCAACAATTCAGATGATGTCAATGCACCAACCCGGGTTCGGGAAGCATTCTATAACCATTTAGTAAACTATCACTACAATGTTCAAGCCCTCAAAGAAACAAATGATATCTTGAATTTACAAATGGGCATCACCATGGGAAAACAGCTTGACATGGCGACGGCGCAGCAGATTGGCGAAAAACTTGGGGTTGACGGTGTCTTCTACGGTTACCTCCTCAATTTTGATGAAGTGACAACGGGCGTGGTCAATACGTATAAAGTCCGCATGGGTTGGAAATTGGTCGACACCAAAACAGGAAATATTTCCTGGGGCCGCGGTATCGGTGTGCGAAGAAGCCAATCCATGGGAGGGATGGCAGGCCTGGCTTCTGACAAAGCGGAACAAGTTCGCTCCCTGCCCGGCTCGGAAAATCCGATGCAAGAGATGCCCGGCTTGAACAAGTGGATCTCAATGGGCAACGAATCGACTAGCTTGGTTGGAGGATTGATCAGCGGTATCGGAGGAGCGGTCGTCAGCGGAATTACAGGCAATCACTTAGAAGATGAGATGAATTTTGCGCTCAACCGTCTTTTCCCTAGCATGCTCATCGGCCCCGGAGTTTCCGTTAGCATGACAAGTAAAACGGAGGCACACTAGGGCATTTTCAACATGGGATATAAATCAATAAGAGAGGAGCTTTAAACAATGAATACAACTAAAGTGTTCGGTTATCTATCGGCATTTATCGTCACATCCCTACTTCTTTCGGGATGTACATCTATGGGAGGGGAAGTCAAAAAAGACGTGTCGCTTACGGACCAAACTGAGAAACTGGAAGAAGCGGGCTCAAACTATGTCGGACCAGCGTACACCATCGGCATTATTACGCTTTTAAATAAAACACCATCCAAGGTGTTGGGTATCGGTGAGGCCGCAACCGACATCCTGAGGACCAGCCTGAAGCAGGCAGGCCTCGAACCGGTCATGCTCACGAAAGATGAGCTCAAACAACATGATGCCATGATTGAGCTACAGCAGTCCGGTGTTGTTAAAACCGGGAAGAAAGATGCGGCTGAAGGCATGGATTCAATCGATTTCCGTATTTCGGGCGCCATCACTTCCTACTCGGAGCTCTCCGAAGGCAGCAATTTACTCATTACCAAAACCAAAACGCAAATTGCCCGGGTGGGTGTGGACTATGCGCTTGTCGATATCGCCTCTGGAAAGACATTGGTCGCAAAATCAGGCCAGGGAGAATACAAAAAGACGACCCGCAAAGTATTAGGTCTTGGCGATAGTTCCGGCGCGGACACCAGCCTTCGCCAGGGCGCGCTACGGGATGCTATGAATAAAGCGGTCGAAGCGATGATTCTTGAATTGAG
>JALTPW010000012.1 GCA_026999335.1 Chromatiales bacterium | reverse complement strand
TGGCATCTCGGACATATCTTCCTTGAAGATCAACCACCTTATTATATGCAGCCAGCGACCTGCCTGCCGAAAGTCTTGCACTCATCGATCAGTAAAACGCATAGAAAACGGTGGTGGGTAGGATTTGCAAGGGGTGGGTGCGTTTTTTAACCATTTTTCTGTCCCCCCATTGATTGACGGTCAGAAATGCTGTTACAATCCGCCGCCTTGGAAGTGCGGGCTCCCTCTTAGGCTAGATAGTAACGCGCTAATTGGCGGTGGCTTTGAGGTCATATCATAGGCTGTAATTAACGATAGATACCGTTGGCAGCCAGCCCCGCTACCAACCGAATGCTGGAAGGCGCTGCCTTTCAATTGAGAGAAAAGAATGCCTCGGTTACGAGGCTTTTTTTTTAGGTTTTTTTTAGCGTTGCCGGTTTTTTTGTGTTGCTTGGCTGAAAGGCTGCGGGGCGTTATAATTTACGCCTTACAGGATGTGGTGGATCGTGTGGGCCTTGGGCCCATTTTTTGTTTTTGCGGCAGAGGTTTTTGCATCTCTGCTACGCGCGAAAAGTGGATTGTGGATATGCGCCAGGCGCCGGCAAACGTGCTGAATGTGGTTGAACCCGTCGTGGAATCACTGGGTTATGAGCTGGTGGGTGTGGAATATCTGGCCCAGGGCCATGATGGCCTGTTGCGCGTCTATATCGATGCCGAAGATGGCATCAAGGTTGAGGACTGCCAGCGCGTCAGCCATCAACTGAGTGGCGTGCTGGACGTGGAAGATGTCATCAAGGGACATTACAGCCTGGAAGTCTCTTCGCCGGGACTGGACAGGCCATTGTTTAGCGCCGCGCATTTTGAGCGTTTTGCCGGTGCCGAGATCAAGCTGCGGCTGGACGCGCCACTCGATGGCCGCCGTAAGTTCCGCGGTGTGCTGGTGGGGGTGCTGGACGGTGATGTCCGGCTGCTGGTGGATGGTGAAGAAATACGGGTGCCACTGGCTTCAGTCGACAAGGCGAACCTGGTCGCGCAATTCTAGATTTTTATTCAGGGCGCCTTGATTTTCGGGGCGCGCACTGAAAACAAGGTGGAGCGCGCAAGCGTTTGAGGCGAGGGGCCGCTGACGATTCGGCTCTTTACGTATTTAAGGCAGAGTGCAATGAACAACAAAGAGATTTTGCTCGTTGTAGACGCAGTGTCCAATGAAAAGGGCATTGACCGTGAAGTCATTTTCGCTGCCATCGAGGCGGCCCTGGCGACTGCCAGTAAGAAGCTGATCCCGGAAGATATCGACGTCCGCGTGGCGATTGATCGTGATACCGGTGATTACGACACCTTTCGTCGCTGGGAGGTGGTCGAGGATGTGACCGAAGAGGGTGACGAGGAACTCGAGTTTCCTGATCGTCAGATCAAGGTCAGTGAGGCGCACAAGCAGAATCCGGATATTCAGGTCGGTGACTTTATCGAGGAACCCATGGAATCCGCCAAGTTTGGCCGTATCGCCGCGCAGGCCGCCAAGCAGGTTATCGTGCAGAAGGTGCGTGAGGCTGAACGTGAGCGCATCGTCGAGGCCTTCAAGGATCGCAAGGGCGAGCTGGTGATGGGCGTCGTCAAGCGCCTGGATAAGGGCAATGTGATCCTGGATCTGGGTGAAAACGTCGAGGCTCTGATTCCGCGCGAGGATATGATTTCCCGCGAGGCTATCCGTCCCGGTGATCGCCTGCGTGGTTACTTGAAAGATGTACGCCTGGAGCCGCGCGGCCCACAGCTGTTTGTCAGCCGCACTGCGCCGGAGCTGCTGGTGGCCCTGTTCCAGTTGGAAGTGCCGGAGGTGGGTGAGGGCTTGATCGAGATTCTCGGCGCTGCCCGCGACCCGGGTTTCCGCGCTAAAATTGCTGTAAAGAGCAATGATTCACGTATCGATCCCGTCGGGGCCTGCGTCGGCATGCGCGGTTCACGTGTGCGTGCGGTCTCCAATGAGTTGGCCGACGAACGTGTGGATATTATCCTGTGGGATGAAAATCCGGCTCAGTTCGTGATCAACGCCATGTCGCCGGCGGAGGTGGTTTCCATTGTCGTGGATGAAGACAGTCACTCCATGGATATCGCGGTGGAAGAGGATCAGTTGTCGCAGGCCATCGGCCGTGGCGGCCAGAATGTGCGCCTTGCCAGCGAGCTGACCGGATGGAACATCAATGTGATGTCCGAGCAGCAGGCCCAGGAAAAGAGTGAGACCGAGGGCCAGGCCGCGCTGCATCTGTTTATGGAGCAGCTGGATGTGGATGAGGAAGTGGCCAATATCCTGATGCAGGAAGGTTTTACCAGTATTGAAGAGGTGGCCTATGTGCCGCTTGAAGAAATGTTGCGGATTGAAGAATTTGATGAAGACATGGTGCAGGAACTACGCAATCGCTCCAAGGATGTGTTGTTGACCCGCGCCCTGATGCAGGAAGAAGTGCTGGAAGAGGCCAAGCCGGACGACGACCTGCTGAATATGGAAGGTATGGATCAGCATCTGGCCTATGTACTGGCCAGCCGCGGTGTTATCAGCATGGAAGATCTGGCCGAACTGTCGGTGGATGATCTGCTGGACATTGAAGGTTTGGACGAGGTGCGAGCGGGCGAGTTGATTATGACTGCACGGGCACCATGGTTTGCAGAAGAGTCGCCTGCTGACGATCAGCAGGGTTAAGGTTTCCGGGGGAAAGTATGGCGGGTGTGACCGTAAAACAACTCGCGGATGTTCTGGGCGTATCGCCCGAACGTCTGCTCAGCCAACTGGACAAGGCCGGCATGACTTTCGAGTCCCCGGATCAGACCGTTAGCGACGAAGAAAAGCAGAAGCTGCTGGAGTTCCTGCGCAGTGCGCATGGTTCAATGGAAGGTGCAAGCACGGAACCGCGCAAGGTGACGCTGCGGCGCAAGACGGTCAGCGAGCTGAAAGTGCCGAGCAGCAACCAGGGGCGCACCGTCGGCCGCAGCAAGACGGTGAACGTGGAAGTGCGCAAAAAGCGCACCTACGTGAAGCGCAGCGAAATGGTGACCGAAGACGCCGAACGCATCAAGGCCGAGAAGGTCAAGATGGATGAGGAGCGCCTTGAGGAGCAGCGCAAGGCCAGTGAGGTCGATGAACAGCGCCGTCAGCGTGAGGCCGAAGAGACCCGGGTGCGTGAAGCGGAAGCCGAGCGCAAGGCCGCCGAAGAAGCGCGCCGTGAGCAGGAAGAACGCGAGAAGGTTGTGCAGTTGCAGAAAGAGGTTGCGGTATCCGCCGCTGCTGTTGCACCCTCCGCGCCTGCGGCGACAGACAACAAACGCCCCAAACGTGGCGCCAGCAAGGACAAGGCCACCAAGTATGGCCGCAAGGAATTGCATGTCGATGCCAGCAAGTCGGGGCGTCGTAAGAAAAAAGGGCGTGGTGCCCGCCGTACCGCCGTTACCGCCAGCTCGGGTGAGCACGGGTTCGAGAAGCCAACAGCGCCCATCGTGCGCGAAGTGGCGATTCCCGAAAGTATGACCGTCGCCGAACTGGCGCAGAAGATGGCGGTAAAGGCTGCTGAAGTCATCAAGGTCATGATGAACATGGGTACCATGGCGACCATCAACCAGGTTCTGGATCAGGAAACGGCCAGTATCGTGGTCGAAGAAATGGGCCACACGGTCAAGCTGGTGAAGGACAATGCCATCGAAGAGGCGTTGGTCTTTGTGGATGAAAGCGGGGCCGGAGAGGTTTCCCGTGCCCCGGCCGTCACCATTATGGGTCACGTCGACCATGGTAAGACTTCGCTGCTGGATTACATTCGCAAGGCCAGGGTGGCGGCAGGCGAGGCGGGTGGTATCACCCAGCACATCGGCGCCTATCATGTGAATACACCGCATGGCCAGATCACCTTCCTCGACACGCCGGGACACGCGGCCTTTACCGCCATGCGTGCGCGTGGCGCCAAGGCCACCGATATCGTGGTGCTGGTGGTCGCCGCCGATGACGGCGTAATGCCGCAGACCCGTGAGGCTATTCAGCATGCCAAGGCGGCTGGGGTACCGATGATCGTTGCGGTGAACAAAATCGACAAAGAGGATGCGCAGCCGGATCGCGTCAAACAGGAATTGGTGGCCGAGGAAGTGGTGCCGGAGGATTGGGGTGGGGACACCCAGTTCGTGTCCGTTTCAGCGCTCACCGGTGAAGGCGTCAGCGAATTGCTGGAGGCCATTTCCATGCAGGCCGAACTGCTGGAATTGAAGGCCGTCGAGGAAGGCCCGGCGCGTGGCGTTGTTATCGAGGCTCGCCTCGATAAGGGCCGCGGCCCGGTGGCCACCGTGCTGGTGCAGAGTGGCACTCTGGAAAAGGGTGACGTGGTTCTGGCCGGCCATGAATATGGCCGTGTGCGTGCGTTGCTGGATGAGAATGGCAAGCCAATCAAAGTGGCCGGCCCGTCGACGCCGGTGGAGGTGCTGGGGCTGTCCGGGACACCCAGTGCCGGTGACGAGGTGGTGGTGGTGGCCGATGAACGCAAGGCGCGTGAAGTGGCGCTGTTCCGCCAGGGCAAGTACCGTGACATCAAGCTGGCCCGTCAGCAGAAGGCCAAGCTGGAGAGCATGTTCTCGCAGATGGAAGCGGGCAAGGTCAGCACCCTCAATCTGGTTATCAAGGCCGATGTACAGGGCTCCGCCGAGGCACTCAGCGAGTCGCTGACCAAGCTGTCCACCGAAGAAGTGCGGGTGAACATCGTCTCCTCCGGCGTTGGTGGCATCAACGAATCCGACGTCAATCTGGCAGTCGCCTCCGAGGCCATTATCATCGGTTTCAATGTACGTGCCGATGCCTCTGCCAAACGCCTGATCGAGGAAGAGGGCGTGGATCTGCATTATTACAGTGTGATCTACGATGTCATCGAAGAGATCAAGTCGTCCATGACCGGCATGCTGGCGCCGGAGTTCAAGGAGCAGATCGTTGGTTTGGCCGAGGTGCGCGACGTGTTCCGTTCACCCAAGCTGGGCGCCATCGCCGGCTGCATGGTGGTCGAAGGCACGGTCAAACGCAATAACCCCATCCGCGTGCTGCGTGACAATGTGGTGATCTATGAGGGCGAGCTGGAATCCCTGCGTCGCTTCAAGGATGACGTACAGGAAGTGCGCGCCGGCACCGAATGTGGTATCGGGGTGAAGAACTACAATGACGTCAAGGCCGGCGACCAGATCGAGGTGTTCGAGCAGGTCAAGGTGGAGCGTACGCTGTAAGCGGCGTATTACCCATGGCCAAAGAATACAGTCGGGGACAACGCGTCGGGGATGAGATCCAGCGCCAGCTGGCAGAGCTGATCCAG
This sequence comes from Chromatiales bacterium, assembly GCA_026999335.1. Taxonomy (GTDB): domain Bacteria; phylum Pseudomonadota; class Gammaproteobacteria; order SZUA-152; family SZUA-152; genus DRQN01. The sequence continues at coordinate 938 of JALTPW010000012.1, read as the reverse complement.
GCGGAAATCCGCGACCCGCGCGTGGGTATGGTGACGATTACTGCGGTAGAAGTCAGTCATGAGTTCGAACATGCCAAGGTGCATTTCACCGTGCTGGGTGATGAGGCCCAGGCGGATGTCACCGCCAAGGTGCTGAACAAGGCGGCGGGTTTTCTGCGCAGCGCATTGGCCCGTCGACTCAAGCTGCGTACCACCCCCGCGCTGCACTTCCAGCGTGATCTCAGTATGGAACGGGGCAACCGCTTGACGGCGCTGATCAATGAAGCCGTGCGCGGGCAGAAGCCTTCCGACGACTGAGAGAATATTTCCTGTGGAATCAAAAGCTACCGCGTCTTCGGCAACTGTTCCTGCGTCGCCTACCAAGAGTAGATTCTTTGAGAAAAGCGGCTACTTTTGGTGCCTGCGTCCATGCAGGCAAAGAACAAGCGGGATTATGTGTAATTTATGAAATATCTGGGCTAAGTCAGTGCCACCGTGCGCACAGCGCACACTACGAGCGGGTGTAGTGTGCGCTGTGCGCACAAAATAGATATCCCGTTCCTCTATGAGCTTTGTGTCCTGGTGGTGAGCTGAATAGCCGCCCTTTTTTCAACTTCCAAACAGATTTTCGGAGTAAGCAAGTTGGCACGACGGCGAAATCGCGGACGCAATGTCCATGGCATCCTGTTACTGGACAAGCCCATCGGGCTGACCTCCAACCGTGCTCTGCAAAGAGTCAAACGCCTGTTCAATGCCAACAAGGCGGGACATACGGGCAGTCTCGACCCGCTGGCTACCGGCATGCTGCCGATCTGTCTCGGTGAGGCCACCAAGGTCTCCGGTTTTCTGCTCGACGCCGACAAACAGTACCGTGCCGTGTGCAAGCTGGGGGTGAAGACCCGCAGTGGCGATGCTGAAGGCGAGGTGATCGAGGAGCGGCCGGTCGGCCCGCTCACGCG
>JALTPW010000011.1 GCA_026999335.1 Chromatiales bacterium | reverse complement strand
TGCCGCTGACGGTTGGCGGGGTGTAGGTGTCTTCCTGGTCGGCAGCGGTGTAGTCGAAGCGATGTGCAGTGCGGCCCGGCGGGGTGAGGCCGGTGAGGTTGCCGTTGGGGTCGAAGCTGAAGTCGATGACACGGCTGTCGGGCGTGGTTTGCTGGTTGGCGCGGCCCAGCACGTCGCGGGTGAAGCCGGTGACGCGGCTGAGGTCGTCGGTGAGGATGCCGAGGTAGCCGTTGGTGTCGTAGCCGAGTTGCAGACTGCGGCTGGCTGCGCCACTGCCGAGGGTGATGCCGGTGAGGCGGCCGCGGGTGTCGTAGCTGAAGTTGAGGGCGGCTAATCCCGTGGTCTGCCGTGTGGTTACCCGGCCTTTGTCATCGAGCACGGTGGTTTGGGTTCTGTTTTCCGGGGTGGTAAGGATCCACCAGGTGTTGGTGCCATAGACGTTCACCGTGGCTTTGCCGTTGATGGTGAGGGTTTCGGGGACATCAGGGTCAGCTCTCGTATTGTGACAGGGGGATAGCGAATTACAAGTTGTAAACCAACTCTGGCGAGTTTGGCGACAACAATCAAATCTGATGAATGAAGATGAAAGCCTCAGGATTTTGTGCCTGCTTATTGCCGAGAATAGAGTGGGAAACCGGCCTGGGCGAATTGAAACCAGAATGATAAAACGACGGCCAAAACCCTATTCGTTATTGGTGGATGAGCGTGAATTAGCGAGGGATAGAGTCAGAAAATGGGGGCACCCTAAAAAGCTTAAGGCTTAACTTAGTGCCATTCGGCTACGACCCCTTTACCCAGTAAACTGTCACCGTAATCATAAGTGCATTTAGTAAACTGTCACCGTAATCGTAAAAAGCTTAAGGCTTAACTTAGTGCCATTCGGCTACGACCCCTTTACCCAGTAAACTGTCACCGTAATCATAAGTGCATTTAGTAAACTGTCACCGTAATCGCAGCGGGTGATCCCGCCGACGGTCAGGCCAGCGCCGGTAATCGCGGCTTCGGCGGCTGTCTGGGGCTGCCCCGTGACGTCCGGCACGCTGATCTGCGCCGGCATGGCTTCGATGTTCACGCTGGCGGGGGCGCTGTCGAGGCGGCCGTCGTTGACGATCAGCTGCGCGACGTAGGTGCCCGGTAGATCGGCGATGAAAGAAGGCGTTTGGGACGCGGCATCGGACAGGGCGGCCGCGCTGCCGGTGGGCAGCGTGATCAGTGACCAGGAGAATTTCAGGTTGTCACCGTCGGGATCGCTGGAGCCACTGCCGTCGAGCTGCACGGTGGCGCCGCTGGTGAGGATTTGCGCCGCCCCGGCATCGGCGACCGGGGCGCTGTTGGCCGTCGGTGGGTTATCGTTATCCGAGTCGGATGAGGAGCAGGCTGATAACAGGCCCAGCAAAAGGACAAAAAAACAGCCCGGCAGCAAAGGTTTTGACCGTTACCGATGGGGCTGCGCCTGCAATATATCCCCTTTTCACGATGACTTCCTCTAAAGCCGTTTTTTGTAAACAGTTCCTCGCTGCCTTGCCTGCCACCCGCGAAGGCGTTCCGGCGTTTCCGGGCACTATTTAGACATAACAGGCATCACGGTGCAATACCCTGCCGGGCCGCTATGCAGCCGGTCTTGTAGGATAGGCAGCGAAACTTACCGCTCTTTGGTGGCAATGCCCACCCTACGGTTGCTGATGGCTGGGAAATTGTCCGCGAATGAACGTCAATGGACGCGAATGATTCAGGCGTCGATTGGCGTGAATTTGCGCACTGATTGCTTCTCTCAACAGCTCGCGCTGTATCGTATGGGCACGTTTTTTGTGCCCACGCGGCAACTGTTTACCGCTATACAGTGTTCAGGCACGCTGCCAAATTAGTTTTTCACGAGGTTCTGTGGGCCCGGTTTTACATTCCGTGGGCACAGAAAGACGTGCCCACCCTACCTGGCTAAATCCAGCCGAATTATTCCGTTTTTTCAATGAGTTGTTGTGGTTCTATCCATGTTCCTTACTAGGCGAATTCATCGCCTCTCGAAACGACTTGACCGCCGAGGTTCCTGCTGCCTGCACGCTCTCGGAGGCGACGAAGATGCTGATCGTAGGTACAGTCCACCAGCGGCGAAGGCGACCGTGCCGGCCACGGCCAGGATGAAGAGCAGATCCGGGAGAAGGGGACGAAAGGCACAATAGCCAGCATCAGGCCGGCCGGCACCAAGGCGGCCAACCAATGGAGGATCCAGCGGTGGGACGAGAATCAGTAGAGTCTTCATCATGGTCGTTCGCTCGTTGTTCAGTCCTGTGCGCTATAACAATTCAGTATGGTTCGACTTCCGGGCGGCGTGCAGGATACGGAGTACGCGCACTAGATCGCCAGTCACGTCATAGACCAGGATGTAATTCTGGTGCGCAACCAGCTCACGGGTGCCGGCCACACGGCCCGGCCGGCCGAGGCCGGGATGATCGGTCAGGCGACCGGCCCTCTCTGAAAACAGCTCATCAAGAGTCATGGCTGCGGCTGGGTTGTCCTGTGCGATGTATTTTCGGATTTCCTTCCGATCAATGCTTGCCGGTCGCGTCCAGACCAACTTCACGATGCAGGGTCGGCCAGCTTCCGCCGGGTTTCTGCCCGCCATGCGGCGGCTTCGGCTTCAACTTCCTCGGCTGGCACAAGGTCGCCGGCGGCGGCAGCATCCAGACCGACTTGCGTCTGATGACGGAACCAGGCGTCATGCTCGGCAGCTTCCTGCTGCTGCCGCACAAAGTCGCGCATAAAGTCGCGCAAGAGCTGTGCGCTGGTGCGGTCGCGGGCCTTGGCGACCGCCGTGAATTTGTCTTTCAAGGCCTTGTCGACCCGGAAAGTAAAGGTTGCTTCGCTCATGGCATTGCCCTCATGTGTTACACGATAAGTACAAAGTAGCACATTGCTGGCTGTACTTGAATGGTCTTGTTTTCTCATCTACGGGTACTCACCCGGCGGCCAGGCGAGGGTGGAGTTCGTCGACGGCATTGCCGCATCCATTGATCATGGCGAAGGCGGAAGATAAGGGAAGTGGTCATGGAATGACCAGGGCCGGTATCGCTGGCCGGGCGGGGCCCATCGACGGTTATCCACAGGGTTGCCCACAGCGTTTGTAGATAACCGGTGCCGGGGCGCGTTCCGCGCATTGAAGGGCGGTTGGCAGGCGTGAAAAGAGCGTGGTGTGTCGGTTAACGGGGGTGGTCACGCCATGGGGATCGGTGGGGTACGAGGCAGTGCAGATTACGGCGCTTCGCGCCTCCCGTGGCCTGTCTAAATCATCAGGGTCGAACCAGACTAACCCACTGACTTCAATTATTATTCCCACGAGAAACTGCCTTTATTCTCGCTTAAAGCATCTATTCCGCTCCCAAAATGGAGTTTGTAAACATATTCGGGCTCTGTGCGTGATCTGCCAGATGTGCTCCGGTACGAAGTAGCAATTTGCTTGTGGCAGAACACTTTTAAGGTGTTATTTTATGTGCAAAGTGGGCTATTTAAAGCTTCTAACCCGCTAAATCCAGCTGAATTATTCCGTTTTTTCAATGAGTTGTCGTGGTTAGACCCATGTTGTGCAGCCGCTGTAGCACGCCTACAGCAAGTTTTGATAACGCCGTCCTCAGACGGGCACACAGCGGCCTGGCCCTTGCAAAATCAAACGAATAGCCCGGCTCCGCGTTGTAGCTCTTGCCAAGGGAGCCACCATTGCTTGCGAACTACGCCTTGATCCGGGCCATTCTTGAAGCCCTGAACACGACATAGGGAGTCGCCGGGTTAATAACTGCGTAACCCAGCGGGGCCGCTCAGCAACTGGCTCACCAGTTCGGCTTGCCGTGAGGTTCTGGTCTTGGTGAAGATCGATTTGAGTTGATTGCGCACGGTGTGTAGTGTGGTGCGATTACGGCTGGCGATCCGGGTCAGGTCATTGCCCTGAGCTAGCAGCTCTGCTACTTTTGTTTCGGTCGGCGTTAAACCATAGTACGACTCCAGCAGGTCACGCCGCAGCGTGATTTCAGCCTCGGGATCGTAAAAAAAGAGCGCTGCGAACGAACGTTGAAACGGAAACAGCGCTTCTCCTTTACTGCTCCCGACGGGAGTAACCATGACTGTCAGAGGCATCTTCTCCCGACGCGACAGTTGGAGCGTTCCACCGCTCGTTTGCCATTCTCCACTCGCCGATGAAATTACTGTCTGAATCAACAGAGTCAGTTGGTTGATAAACCGGTGATTGCCGCTGCTCAGGCAGTGTTGGCGGATATCAAGGTTGGGTTCTGCGGCAATGAGTGATTCAGCCTTCTGACTGGCAAATAGTATCCGCCCCTTTTCACCCAGAAGCATAAAAGGCAGCGCCGACTGTCCGACGGCCATGCTGATGGCCTCCGCCTGTTGAAATTGTCCCGCAAGTTCGAAGGCGCGCTGCATGTGGGGCACCAGGGTATTCACAAAGTGGGTTTCTTGTCGGCTAAAGTGGCTCTGCCCTTTTGTCCGTTGCACCAGAAGCTGGATGGTATTGGCATGCCCGGTATGGAGGGTGCCGCAGATGCCGTGGGCGATATCCTGTGGTCTTGCCCAGTCGTTAAAAAACTCACTCTTCTGGAACATTTTTTGGGTGCAGGAGAAATCGAGATAGGTGGAGTAGAGCCGTCCTGCAGGTTTTGAGCTTAGTTCGGGACGCCAAGGGCAGCAGTTGACATAATAGTCGACATATTGCTGGTGATAGTGGTCATCAATCGCTACCTTGAAGCTTCGTTCCACGACATCGGCCTCGCGGTTCATCACCAGCAGTCGTGCCGAGCGGCTGCCCATTACATCAACGAGGCGCTGCATAAACTCGCTCCATAACGCGGGCTTCTGGGCGGTATCGTATAACAGCTCGATTAATTCAGTGCGACTGTCGTGCGCATTCTTGATTACATTATTCGACCGCATAAAACTAAAAACTCACCATTTATCAGAGTGTTGAGTTGAGCGTTGGGTTTAAAACATTTCTGTCAGGATATAATAACAAGCAATTTTTTTGGCTACTACTCTGGAGTATCGACCGTGATCAGCAATAATGAGCTTTTTGTGCCCAGTCGACAAATATTCCCCTCTTTCGATGGGGTTTCCCTCAGCTGTGAAAGCAGAGGCAGCGGGGGGGTACCGCTGCTATTTGTTCATGGCTGGGTCTGCAACAGTGATTTTTTCGCCCCCCAGGCCGAGCATTTTTGCCATGACAGGCAGGTGGTGAGCATCGATCTTGCCGGCCATGGCCACTCGGAAAGCAGTTGTGAGCCACGGACGATCCAGGGCTTTGCCCGTGATGTCGTGGCGGTGGCCGGCTCGTTGTCGCTTGATTCGCCAGTGCTGATCGGTCACTCCATGGGCGGCGCAGTCTGTCTGGAAGCAGCCCGTCTGCTCGATCAACGCGTCACCGCCGTCATTCTGGCGGATACCTTTGCTTTTGATTACGGTCACTTTGATGAGGCGTTCATCAAGCAGTTTTTGGATCCGTTTCGTGATGATTTCAGCACTGCCATGCGAGATTTGGTGGAACAGACCATTCCCGAAGGCAGCGATCCGGTATTACGGGAGAAGATGATTGCGGCGATGGGTAGCACATCGCCAGCGATGGCCATCCCGGCGTTTGAGTCACTCATGCGCTGGAATCCTTTGCCGCTTCTCGAAACCTTGCGTATCCCGCTCCACTGCATTAACGGCTCGCTGATCAACGAAACGGCCCGCCGGCGTTACACCCCCTATTGGCAGGAGGTGGTCATGCCGATGGCGGGTCACTTTCTGCAACTGGAAGATCCCAGTGGTTTTAACCGCCATCTGGAGGAGGTGCTGAACTCATTGTGACCTCAGATCGCCCCATAGCCCATATGGGCCATGCACCCCATAGGACGAGCTGCTAGAGTGATTTAAGCATGTAGTGAAAAAGTAGATTCATCCTAAGTCTGACAGGCTCCTGGCTATGTATAAACGCATAGAGTTTCTAAATTTTTCAAGCTTTACTAATACGGTGCCGATAACAAAAAAATTACCGAGTTTAGTTATTTGTTGAGCACGGTTTATCAATTCTATTTGCTGTGGGATGTGTTGTGTTTTCTTTTTTTTATAGTGTGTTTTTCATGAGTCCATCCAACAAGCTGTGTCTCTGGCATGCAGAGAGTTTGGTATGCGTTACCACCTCGGCTCAACATTAATTTCGGTAAGTTATTGTCTTGTAGATCCATAAATCGGTATTCATGGATACATATCG
>JALTPW010000010.1 GCA_026999335.1 Chromatiales bacterium | reverse complement strand
CCACCCTGATAGTGGCGGTGGCGATCCCCGTCTGCGTGGTGTCGTCCTTTGTCGTGCTGGACGCCGCCGGGCGTACCCTCAATGTCATCTCCCTGGCCGGTCTGGCCTTCGCCGTGGGCATGGTGCTAGACGCCGCCATCGTGGTGCTGGAGAGTGTCGTGCGTCTGCGCGAGCGAGGTATGGGCGCGGCCGAGGCGGCCGAGGAGGGCACGCGTCGGGTGTGGGGGGCGTTATTGGCCTCCACTGCCACCACGGTGGCCATCTTCCTGCCGGTGGTATTTCTTCAGGACGAGGCCGGGCAGTTGTTCGCCGATCTGGCGCTGACCATTGCCGTGGCGGTCAGTGTGTCCCTGCTGGTGGCGGTCATTGTACTGCCTGTGGCATCGGCCAACTGGCTGGGTCGGACGGCGATGCGCGATCCCCATGCCCATTGGTGGGTGGCCGGCAGCCGTCTCATTATGCGGCTGACGGATACGCCGCTGCGCCGTAACCTGTGGATCATCGGCCTGATCACGCTGCCACTGGCCCTGGCCTGGCAGCTCAAGCCCGAGGCGGACTACCTGCCCGAGGGCAATCGTAATCTGGTCTTCGCTTTTATCCTGCCGCCCCCCGGCGCCAATATCGATACCCTGGAAAAGGAGCTGGGTCGCGTGGTCGCCCAGCGCATGCAGCCGCACATCGATGGCACGGCCGAACCGGCGGTGAACAATTATTTCTTTGTCGCTTTTGCGCGCGGCGTGTTCATGGGTGCGCGCACCATGGATCCGGACAGAACCGATGAGCTGGTACCGCTCATCAATCGTATCATTGGCGGTTTTCCGGATACCATCGCCTTTGCGCGGCGCGCCTCTCTATTCGGCGGTTTTGGGGGGGGGCGCACCATCGACATGGACATCCAGGGCTCCAATATCGAGTCACTGCTGGCGGCGGCGCAGGCCGGCTATGTCGCCTTGCAGGCGGCCATGCCCGGGCACGAGCCCCGACCGCGTCCGGGGCTGGATCTGGCCGAGCCGGAGCTGCGCCTGTTGCCGGATGAGCGGCGTATCAGCGAGGCAGGTTGGAGCCGCACTGAGATGGCGCAGATCGTCCGTGCCCTGGGCAGCGGCCTGCTGGTGGGCGACTACTTTGATGGCCAGCAGCGTCTTGACGTGATCCTGCGCGGCCCGGACTGGCACAGTCCCGAGGCCCTCGCCGACACGCCTCTGGCCACCCCCGACGCGGGCGTACAAGCTCTCGGTGAGCTGACCCGGGTGGTGCGTACCGCCGGGCCGGATGAAATCCGCCGCATCGACCGCCGCCGCACCATTACCCTGGAAGTGCAGGCGCCCGATGACATGTCCCTGGAAGGCACCATGGCGTTGCTGAAGCAAACGGTGAACCCCAAGGTCGAGCCGCTATTGCCTGCGGATGGCGAGATTCACTACGGCGGCACTGCCGATAAGTTACAGCAGGCCTTAAAGAGCATGAGCAGCAGTTTCTGGCTGGCCATCGCCCTGCTGTATCTGCTGATGAGTGCGTTGTTTCGCTCCTTCCTCGACAGTCTGTTGGTAATCCTCGCCATCCCGCTGGCCACTGTGGGTGGTGTAATCGCCCTGCATTTGACCAATCTGGTGGTGTTTCAGAGCATGGATCTGCTGACGATGATTGGCTTCATCATTTTGCTCGGCCTAGTGGTGAACAACGCTATCCTGCTGGTGCACCAGACCCGCGAGGCCGAACGCCGGGGCTTGACTCGCCGCGATGCGGTGGCCGAGGCCGTGCACCTGCGCCTGCGGCCGATCCTCATGAGTACCCTCACCAGCATCTTCGGCATGCTGCCGCTGCTGCTGATGCCGGGCGCGGGCAGCGAGTTGTATCGCGGTCTGGCGGCGGTGATCGTCGGTGGCATGAGTGTCAGTACCGTGTTCACCCTGATTCTGCTGCCCAGTCTGCTGCGTCTGGGCGAGGGCAAGGGACGTAAGGCGGTCATGTCATGAGCTGGGCACAGTCATTTGCCGATGTCCTCATTCGCATGCGCAACATTCGTGCTTGGGGCGTGGCCATCGGCTTGGCCGGTCTGTTGCTGTGGGCGTGGCTGGACTGGCCGGCGGAACGAATTTCACTGGAGAATGCCAGTGCGGAGGTGGTGTCATTGTCGCCGGCGTCAACGGAGAATGCCTTGTCCGTTGTCATGGTACGATTGCCCGATGGTCGGCAGGTGCGTCTGATTCTTGCCGCCTCCGACCGGCCGGCCCCGGCCCCGGGCTCGCATCTGCCCCTGGTTCACGAACGCTATGCCGACGGCAGTGAGACCTTTGCCCTCGATCGCATGCAATGGTTGCTGGACGGCACATCTGCAAGTCCATAAATTGAGACGCTGATGACCCAGACCACCGACGATATCCTTGAACGCCTGTTTCCCACCGCCGAGTCCGGGCTGGAGCCGTTGCGTCAGGGGGTGGAAAAGGTGTGCCTGCCAGCAAGGCAAGTGGTGTTTCGCCGCGGTGATCCCTGCCGTAATTATCTGTTAGTGGTGCAGGGCTCGGTGCGAGTGCAGGTGCTGGCCGCCAACGGCCGCGAGATCACTTTGTATCGGGTGCGCGACGGGCAATCCTGCGTGATCACTACTTCCTGTTTGATCAGTGTCGAATCCTATCCCGCCGAAGGGGTGATCGAGGAAGAAACTACGGCGTTAGTGGTACCGAAAGCGGTCTTCGATCAGGCACTGGGATCCTCGGCCGAGTTTCGTCGTTTCGTGTTTGCCAACCAGGGTCAGCGTCTTGGTGACCTGATTCAGCGTGTGGAAGATGTCGTCTTCGGTCGTATCGACGTGCGGCTGGCGCGCCTGTTGATGGCTTTGAGCGGGCAGGGCGCGCAGTCCATTGCCATCACCCACCAGCAGCTGGCCAGCGAGCTGGGGTCGGCGCGTGAAGTGATCAGCCGTCAACTGAAGCAATTTGCCGGGCGGGGCTGGGTCGGCATTGGTCGGGGGGCGATTGACGTGAAGGAGCCGGTGGCGCTGGATGAGCTTGCTCGGCAAAGTGATTGATCCGGCGGAACTCAACAACCACCCGCTAAAACGGGTGGGTTAGTTTTAAACTCAGCCCTGCCATGATTCTCGGTAATCCGGATATCCGGATATGGTGAGTGCTATGAACCGCATTGATCGAACACCTGTCATCACCTGCGCCCAGAACATGATAACGCCAACGATGCGGTTCGCTATCGCTCACCAGCATCCTACAAAAATGACCGAAACAACTGGCCTCCATACGCACTTTCAACAATCCATACAAGCAAGTGACACGGATAAATATGACCGCCCAAAAACGGTGGTTTTAACCTTACAAACGAGACGAATAAAAGATACATTTTCTCTCTATTTTAGAAAGGATATTCATTGCTTTGGCGCTGATTAACCAGAGTAAGGCGCTGGTGAAATCTTTATTTTCCATTAACTTGGTCAAGACCACCGTCTTTAGACGGTGACTTTGATGTTCATGTTTTGACGCATGCGCGCTGATGACGGTGCAAGGTTGATGACGTTAGTCATCAGCACCGAATGCGCTAACCCACCTACTTTAGTCGGTGGTAATTCAGAAATGAAGCTGAATCCTTTGCTGCTGGCCAGGCAGTATGTTTGCTGCAATTGCGCATCGGTTATGTGACATTGTCACTGCACTTTGCCGGGATAGGGCACAGGATGTGGGTAACTTGAATCGATGTGAAAGGAGAGACGTCATGGCGAATGTAGGTGGAGCTGACCGGGCTATCCGGGTCATTGTAGGTGCTGTCGTGGTCGGTGCGACGGTGGTGGGTCCCTGGTCCGATGTTTTATCGCCCTGGGGATATATTGGCGTTGTGCCATTACTGACCGGATTGATCGGTGTCTGCCCGGCATATTCTTTGATTGGCTTGAGCACGAAAAAACACGTTGGCAAGACCCCCTAGCGTTATTGATAGAGACAATAGCGCCAAACCCGCATGGGCATGTCCATGGCGGTTTTTTTCATGCCATTATTTATTCGGCGCTGCTGGTGATTGCGACGGCTGATGGCTCAGTGTCTTTTCAGCTCGATAAGGACATAACCCATGGCCTCGTAATTACGGATTGCCGTTGGCCCGGCGGGAGTCACATCGACATAGTCCGGGAAATCATCGGCACTCTTGCCCCGCCATGAGGCGAGGGTGCCACAGACATGCACGGGGACATCATCGGCCACCAATGACTGCACTGCCTGGTGTATTTCGGCATTGTCCGCCTGCCGGTTTTTCATCAGGGCGAATTCCTCCCGGCCATGGGAGACGACGGCTAGACCGATGTCCGGAAAGCGTTTGCGTAGCTGCTGTACGTAGCGATTGATGGCGGGAATAGCCCATTGCAGGGCGTCTGCATCGTGTTCGACGATTTCAAATATCACGCCGAAGGGGGCGTCATCCTGTGCCAGTAATTGCCCGATGGCCTCCTGATTGCCGGCCTGCACAGCCGGGCCGAGTAGCAGCAAGCTGGCGAGAAACAGGTGGATCAGGCTGTGTTTTCGGCGGGATTGATGCATAGTGCCCTCTTTGTTTTCATTACTGGCTAAGGTAGATTGAGTCTGCGGCAGCTAATTCTACTCCGTTACATTTAACGTGCTGAGTCAATATTCCCGCCCCAAGGGGCAGGGTATTGGGAGGAATTCACCCGCTACGCATTGTTCAACGCTTGTTCGCAGCAAGCGGTGGAGAATTGACCCCTCAGAGATTAAAGTAACAGAGTAGAACTAATACGTTACGTCATCGACAGACGGGAACCCATTGGCAAAATCTTTCTATTTATTACAGCATGCATTGAAACTATGATAGACCGTATTCGTCAATTTTTTGCAACACACCTCAGCCCCGATAGCGCCAGTGGAGATAGCCAGGAACATCGTTTGCGGCTGGCCTGTGCGGCATTGCTGATTGAGGTGTCGCGTGCCGACTATGAGATCACTGCGGAGGAAATGGCGGCGGTTTCCGTCGCGGTTCGCAAGACTTTCGGCCTGTCGGCGGCGGAGACCATGGAGTTGATTCAGCTCGCGGAAGAAGAGGCCGATGGGGCCACCAGCTATCATGAGTTCACCTCGCTGATTAATGACAGCTACAGCAAGGAGCAGAAGATTCAACTCTTGGAGCGGCTCTGGGAGGTAGTTTTTGCCGATGCGGAAATGGAGAAATACGAGGAGCACCTGGTGCGTAAACTGGCCGATCTGCTGTATCTGCCGCATAGCCAGTTTATTGCCACCAAGCTGCGTGCCCAGGCCCGCCTTCAGGGCAGTGAATGAGGTTGTCGTGTATTTTACAGTTTGGGTAAACTTCCGGATAGGTGGGGTGGTGGAAACCAGGAGGATGCGTGGTTGATGTAATTCAGGCTTCAGCAGCGAAAACGGTTGCGGGGGACACCACCTGTTTTTGTATTTTGATTGCCGATGATATCGAGACCAATCGTGATCTCTTGTGTCGGCGTCTGGGCAAGATGGGCTTTCGGCTGCTCACGGCAAATAATGGTCTTGAGGTGCTGGAGTTGCTCACCCGGGAATCCGTTGACCTGGTGCTGCTGGATCTCATGATGCCGCTCATGGATGGTATCGAGGTGCTGAAACGCATGCGTGAGGACGTGCGTTATCGTGATATCCCGGTCATCATGATTACCGCCAATGATGATGAGGAAAACGCCGTGCGCTGCATCGATATGGGTGCTGAGGACTATCTCGTCAAGCCCTTCAACTACACCATGCTGCGAGCCCGGGTCAATGCCTGTTTGGAACGCAAGCGCCTGCGGGATCAGGAGGTGCGCTATCGCGGCCGCATCAAGCGCCAGAACGATGAGTTGGAAGAGCGTGTGCACCGTCAGGTGCGGGAGATATCCGAATCGCAATTGGCGACCATTTTTGCCATGTCCAAGCTGGCGGAATCCCGCGACCCGGAGACCGGCAAACACCTGGAGCGCATGCGTGAATATTGCCGGCTGCTATCCAGGCAGTTGGGACACACTGCGGACTATTATGCGGAGATCAATGACACGTTCGTGGACAATATCTACGCGGCCAGTCCCCTGCACGATATCGGCAAGGTGGGCGTGGATGACGCGGTATTGCTGAAGCCGGGAAAGCTCACGGAGGAGGAATGGGTCTTGATGCGGCGTCATCCCGTGCTCGGTGCGGATACCTTGCGTGAGGTCGACCGTCAACATCCGGGCAACAGCTTTATCCGCATCGGTATCGACATTGCCGAGAGCCATCATGAAAA
>JALTPW010000009.1 GCA_026999335.1 Chromatiales bacterium | reverse complement strand
AATTTTTCTTGAAATTCCATCGCTCTTCTGGAACATCGACCACGGCATTTTCGCCTGATATTAATAATTTCCAAAAAAGATCTGGGTTGCTTGCCCCTCCTGGAAATCTACATCCCATACCAATAACTGCAATTGGTTTTTGGATTAAATTATCATTAATAGTATTTTTTTTTGCAGGCATGCAAACTCCTTCCGTCAAGTCTAAATTCCATAATAAAAATGATAAACAACAAAATACCTAATTAGTTAATGTAAAAACGTCCATTATCCTTTTCCAGTATAGATTGAGCGACGATTTAACTCAAGTGTTAGCCTTGTCCAATATGAAATGAGTCTAAACTGAGGTTCCTCTCTTACGTTCTACTTTGTTGCGCCTAACATCCTGATTTAACTTGAATCCATAAAAAATACTGAATGGATGCCTCCATCAGCCTGAGGTACGTAACAGCTGCTTTCTCTTTTGTGATTCAATCGCGAATTGCCGTTTGCGGTGACGTTTTTCCATTTGCGCAACAATCTCTTTATCCGTTGTGTTTTGCCGTGGCAAAAATTGGCTCAGCAATATCTCGATATCTGCGCAACTTACTAGTGGAATCTCTTCGTCGTTCAACAAACGCTCTTTAAGCATGAAAAGCATCGCTATCATCACCAGCGCCATGTGGTGATGCCACCCCTGCCAACCTCTCGCTTGGTAGTCTCCCAATCCTCAATGGCTTTTTCCATCCTGGAATGAGCGCTCTATCCAGAAACGTTGCCCTTGCATGTGAGCCAGGAGTTCTATACGGTATCAGGCGCTGCGTTGCTTAAGCTGTACTTGATTTCAGTCGGGGAATCCACTTCGCGGCGAATCAACAGGTGCCAATCCAATGCTTGTTTTCCCCGCTCTTCCCGTCCCAATACCAAATACGGTGGTGAATAACCTCAACGGTCAATGCACCTTTATCGCCTTCACGTAAGGTGACTTTCTTCCAGGGGAGCCTGAACTTTTTCTGCATGAGTTTTTGGACTTGTAGCGCTTTTTCTGCGCTTTTGTACTGACTGGATCGGCGGCCACGACCACTTTTTGAGACCGGTATCGCCGGCTCTGGGTCGTTCAGATAGATCCGCTGATCCTTGTGGACGTCGATCATGAAGGTTTCATTCAGATCATCCAGACCGTACAGCAGTTCGGGGTTGTTTCCATAAAGTCCATCGGCGCCCACCCATCCATACGCCAGCCCAGACTCGCGGGCTGGCTTGACCATCTCCAAGGCCAATTGCGGTTTGGTTTTAAAGGTGCGGTGCGCCACAGGAATCTGTGCTTGACGGCAGCGGCGCTTGTCATTTGTCCATTCTTCAGGCAAATAGAGGCGTGTGTCGATGAGCGTCGAATGACGGCCGCGACAGAGCGATGCGAAGACACCGACTTGGCAGTTGTCGACTTTGCCTCTGCGACCGTTCCATTGTCGGGCGACACCCACGGAGTGGGTTCCCTTTTTTTCAAAACCACTCTCATCGATCAGTAAGGCGGTTTCCGATGGCGCTCCCAGCAAGTCATTGGCTTGCCGGGCCACCTGTCTCATAACCGCCGATGTATCCCACTCTACATTGCTGATAAAGGTGCAACGATTGTTCATCGCTATCGGGCACAACTTCGGCTATCCGTTCCCTACTTTTTTCGGCGCGCTTGCATCAAACCCTGCAGATACGACCGGGCGTGGGTTGAATAATCAGGGTGCCGCATCGAGAAGTGATCGCGAAATGCATGACAATGGTCGTTAAAACGCTTTCCCACTTTTTCAAACGGGTTTTTGCCATGTCGAATCCTCTTAAGTGCGGGGTATTTTCGGGCGGGCTTCTGCTGCTCCCCTTGCCCATTTTAAGTCTCGTTAACATAGCGCTAATTTATGGCGTATTTCTTTTATTTTCAGTAGGATAAGCGTGACAAAGTAGAATTATGGGCTACCCTCCGTTTGCGGTTCTTGCGAGGTGAGGGCTGCCACGGGCGGGTGTTCGTCCAGGTGGCGTGATGTCGGAAAGGTGGGGGAGCAGCTCGTGTACCAGCGCAGATAGAATTCGAGAGGGAAGGGTGATCTCTGCGTCGCCAGATTTCGACTCAGTGGACAGACAGACGTCTGGCGGGCGCTTTTTTGACAAACACCGTTTATGCCCCTTCATCAATGCTAGACACAGATGACCACCCCCTCCTGGCGACAGATTTTTTCTGTTGAGTTGTTGATCATGGCTTCTAAATAAAAGTGGATTGCGTTTCATATTGGACAAGTCTCGATATAGACGTCCGAGAGGGCAATCGAGTAAACTAAACCGGTTCAAGTCGGCACTGAACATGAGCGGGAAGGACGAGCCATCGTCCCTCCCGCTTTGCACATCTTACAGTGGCGTAGCAACCTGGGTTAATCGGTTGATCGCTTCGAGGCAAATCCAAGTGTATGATAGTAGGCAAGTTTTTCGAAAAGCCAGATTTCGCCTGTCAAGTGAGGATGCGACGACCTGCCCAGCAGTTCTGGGTGCCCGCCTGACGATGTAAAGAAAACTCGTTAAGGAGCAACTTGTTTTTTGCCTGCATGGATGGCGGTAAAGAGTGTGAGCAGGAGCGGAAGCTTTGCCACGCCAGATGAACATTCAGAACCACTGGACAGGCCATTCAACGGATTAATCCAGAATTAAGGCGGAGGTCAGCTTGAGAAAATCGGCGTTATTGGCCCTGGAAGACGGGACACTCTTTTGGGGGGAATCCATTGGCGTGGATGGCCAGACCACCGGCGAGGTCGTCTTCAACACGGCCATGACCGGTTATCAGGAAATCCTCACGGATCCCTCCTATAGCAAACAGATCGTTACTCTGACGTATCCCCATATCGGCAACGTCGGCACCAATCATGAAGACGCTGAGTCCGGCTTTGTCTGGGCCAGTGGTCTGGTGGTGCGCGACGTGCCACTGCTGCCCAGCAGCTGGCGTTGTGAGTTTACGCTGGAGGAATATCTGGCGCAGAACGAGGTGATCGCCATTGCCGATATCGATACCCGTCGCCTGACCCGCGTGTTGCGCGAAAAGGGTGCGCAGGGCGGTTGTATCGTTGCCGGTGACACTATCGACGCCGAGGCCGCCATCGCGACGGCCAAGGCCTTCCCTGGCCTCAAGGGCATGGATCTGGCCAAAGAAGTCACCACCAAGGCACCCTATGAATGGGCGCAGGGTACCTGGACGCTGGAAGGTGGCCTGCCCGGTGCGCCACATCCCATCGCCGAAAAGTTGCCGCGTCATGTGGTGGCCTATGACTATGGCGTCAAACACAACATCCTGCGCATGCTGGTGGATCGTGGCTGTCGCCTGACGGTGGTGCCGGCGCAGACCCCGGCCGGCGAGGTGCTGGCGATGAACCCTGACGGCGTGTTCCTGTCCAATGGGCCCGGTGACCCCGAGCCCTGCGACTATGCGCTGAAGGCTATCGCCGAAATTGTCGACACCGGCCTGCCGGTATTCGGCATCTGCCTTGGTCACCAGTTGTTGTCACTGGCCAGTGGTGCGAAGACGCAGAAGATGAAGTTCGGCCATCACGGCGCCAATCACCCGGTGCAGGCCCTCGACGGCGGACAGGTGATGATCACCAGTCAGAACCACGGATTTTCCGTGGATGAGGCTAGCCTGCCGGACAACCTGCGCGCTACCCACAAGTCGCTGTTCGATGGTTCGTTACAGGGCGTGGCGCGCACCGACCGGCCGGCCTTCAGTTTTCAGGGTCACCCCGAGGCCAGCCCCGGCCCACATGACGTGGCGCCGTTGTTCGATGACTTTATTGAGCTGATGGACGAAAGCAAGAATTAGCCACAGAGACACAGAGAACACAGAGTTAATTCCTTTTAGCTCTGTGTTCTCTGTGTCTCTGTGGCAAAAACCAGAACCGAGCATATGCCAAAAAGAACCGACCTAAAAAGCATCCTGATCATCGGTGCCGGCCCCATCGTCATCGGTCAGGCCTGTGAATTCGACTATTCCGGCGCCCAGGCCTGCAAGGCCCTGCGCGAGGAGGGTTATCGCGTCATCCTGGTGAACTCCAACCCGGCCACCATCATGACTGACCCGGAAATGGCCGATGCCACCTACATCGAGCCCATTACCTGGCGGACGTTGGCGAAGATCATCGAACGCGAACGCCCCGACGCCATCCTGCCCACCATGGGTGGCCAGACCGCGCTCAACTGCGCTCTGGATCTGGCTCGCGAAGGCGTGCTGGAAGAATTCGGCGTGGAGATGATCGGCGCCACCCGTGATGCCATCGACAAGGCCGAAGACCGCGAACGCTTCCGTCAGGCGATGCTGAAGATCGGCCTCGACATGCCCAAGTCAGCCGTGGCGCACAGTCTGGAAGAGGCCTTTCAGGTACAGGCTCAGGTGGGTTATCCGACCATCATCCGGCCGTCTTTCACCATGGGGGGCTCGGGTGGCGGCATTGCCTATAACAAGGAAGAATTCGTTGAAATTTGCGAGCGCGGGCTGGATCTGTCGCCCACCAAGGAGCTGCTGATCGAGGAGTCCATTCTCGGCTGGAAAGAGTACGAGATGGAGGTGGTGCGCGACCACAAGGACAACTGCATCATTATCTGTTCCATCGAAAATCTCGATCCCATGGGTATCCACACCGGTGACTCCATCACCGTGGCTCCGGCACAGACCCT
The DNA here is from genome assembly GCA_026999335.1 of Chromatiales bacterium. Classification (GTDB taxonomy): domain Bacteria; phylum Pseudomonadota; class Gammaproteobacteria; order SZUA-152; family SZUA-152; genus DRQN01. The sequence continues at coordinate 1,575 of JALTPW010000009.1, read as the reverse complement.
GACCGACAAGGAATACCAGATCATGCGCAACGCCTCATTGGCGGTGCTGCGCGAGATCGGCGTGGACACCGGCGGTTCCAATGTGCAGTTTTCGATTAATCCCGAAAACGGCCGCATGATCATCATCGAGATGAATCCGCGCGTATCGCGCTCTTCGGCGCTGGCCTCCAAGGCCACCGGTTTTCCCATTGCCAAGGTGGCGGCCAAGCTGGCCGTTGGTTATACCCTGGACGAACTGAAGAACGAGATCACCGCTGGCGCCACCCCGGCCTCCTTCGAGCCGGCCATCGACTACGTGGTGACCAAGATTCCGCGCTTCACCTTCGAAAAATTCCCCCAGGCCGATTCGCGTCTGACCACGCAGATGAAATCCGTGGGTGAGGTGATGGCCATGGGCCGTACTCAGCAGGAGTCGCTGCAAAAGGCCATGCGTGGACTGGAGACGGGCGTCGACGGTTTCACCGAGATCCTCGATCTCGACGCCGAGGATGCCATGGACACCCTCAAGCAGGAGCTGAAGGCGGCGGGGCCGGATCGTCTATGGTACGTGGGTGACGCCTTCCGCGCCGGCATGAGTTTGCAGGACGTGTTTGACCTGACCTTCATCGATTCCTGGTTCCTGGTGCAGATCGAGGAACTGATCCGCCTCGAAGGCGAGGTGTGTGAGCAGGGCATGGCAGCACTGGACGAGAAGCGCATGCGCCAGCTCAAACGCAAGGGTTTTGCCGACAGCCGTCTGGCGAAACTGCTGGGCGTCAGCGAAGGCGAATTCCGCACTCACCGCCACGCCCTGGGTGTGCGCCCGGTGTATAAGCGTGTCGACACCTGCGCTGCCGAGTTCGCCACCGATACCGCCTACATGTACTCCACCTACGAGGAGGAGTGTGAGGCCAATCCCTCGAGCCGTGACAAGATCATGGTGCTGGGTGGTGGGCCCAACCGCATCGGTCAGGGTATCGAGTTCGATTATTGCTGCGTGCACGCCGCCTTCGCCCTGCGCGACGACGGCTTCGAGACCATCATGGTCAATTGCAATCCGGAGACCGTGTCCACGGATTACGACACCTCGGATCGCCTCTATTTCGAGCCGCTGACCCTGGAAGACGTGCTGGAACTGGTGGATCTGGAGAAACCCAAGGGCGTCATCGTGCAGTACGGCGGGCAGACCCCGCTTAAGCTGGCACGGGCGCTGGAGGCCGCGGGCGCGCCCATCATCGGTACCTCGCCCGACTCCATCGATCTGGCCGAGGATCGTGAGCGCTTCCAGCAGTTGGTGCAAAAACTCAATCTAAAACAACCGCCAAACCGCACCGCACGCTCCGCCAAGGAGGCCATCGATCTGGCTGCGGACATCGGTTACCCGCTGGTGGTACGTCCGTCCTATGTGCTGGGTGGCCGCGCCATGGAGATCGTCTACAAGGAATCCGAATTGCAGCGGTATATGCGCGAGGCGGTGAAGGTGTCCAATGATTCACCGGTGCTGCTCGACCGCTTCCTCGACGATGCCATCGAGGTGGACGTGGATGCCATCTGCGACGGCACGGACGTGCTGGTGGGTGCCATCATGGAGCATAT
>JALTPW010000008.1 GCA_026999335.1 Chromatiales bacterium | reverse complement strand
CAAAGCGCTTTGAAATAAACAAGGATGATGTTTATTATGCTAACTCAATACTGATGGATATGTTTGAAAAGCAATTAAACTTTATAGAGGGCAAGCACAGCACATACAAAGAAATTAGCAGGCGCTACGTTGACTTCAGCGTGCTGGTTAAGGCTTTTGAGCAAACAAAAATAAAGGACGCACGCACAGCCAGGGCAATGGGTGTGCAAATAGGGTATGCGCCTAAAACTGAGCTGCTGCGCACCTATGCCGAGCTGCTTGGCGTGAGCGCAGCAACAGCACGTAAAAAGTATATTGAGCTGTGTAAAACAAAGCGCTTTTCTGATGCAATTGTTGAGGAAAGCGGTTTTAAGTTTAACAGGCGATTTGTTAAGATTTATACACTTAATGGAGGTGGTACGTAATGGATTTAAAGGAAAAGTACAGACCAGACAGCTTTAACAGCGAGTGGCTTATAAAAACTGAGGAAATAAAGTATATTGAAAGTATGCATCCAAATTACCCGCATTTATTGTTTTCAGGCTACCCTGGCACAGGTAAAACCACAACAGCAAAGATAATAGCTAAGGAGCTGCACGGCAGCGAGTGGCAGGAGTACACCATGCTGCTTAACGGCAGCGATGAAACAAGCGTTGAGGTGGTCAGGGGCAAGATAAAGGACTTTGCACGCAGCTATGCGCCAGAGGGTGGTAAAAGGGTAATAATACTTGATGAGGCAGAATATATGAGCGCTAATGCGCAAAACGCACTTAGAGGCATGATGGAAATGTACTCCGACAATGCTTTATTTATACTTACGTGTAATAACGAAAATAAAATAATAAAACCGCTTAAAGATGATGAAAACGGCAGATGCCACCACATTAGGTTTAAACTTCCACCTGCTGAGCTGGTTGTGCAGCAGGTTAAGCGCATAGCGCAGGCTGAGGGTATAGAGGTTGAGGAGGGTGCGGTGGAGCTGGCAGTGCAGCGGCATGGGGCAAAGCTGCGGCTCCTGCTTGATATGCTGCAGGCTTGTGGGGGTGTGCTTACACGTGAGCATGCTGAGGGGGCGGCGGTTGACAGGGCTGATATAATACTTACGTATATACAGCAGGGGCATGTGCGTGATGCGGTTGAGCTGGCGCTTACCGTGCCGCCACGCAAACTTACGGCACAGCTTATGGAAAAGGTGCTAAACATGGATTTAGGTGAAAAGAAGGTTAAGCTTGTGCAGATAATAGCTGAGCATGATTATAGATTTGCGGTTGGGGCAGAGGTAACCGTACAGGTGCCTAACCTTATTTATAGCCTGGCTTATGTGCTGCATGTGGGGTGATTGCATGGTACGTGGTGTTGTTATGGTTAACAGTGCGTACTTTAAGCCTGAAAACATTTACCCAGGGCATAAAATTGTTTATACTGAAAGCGGTTATGAGTTTACCAATAAGCTTGATACTGATGAAAAGATTGTGGTTGTATTTTTTGAAATACCGTATAAGAAAGTTATTGAAAACATTAAGTACCCGTTTATAATTTATACACAGCGAAAGCCGCCTGCCTGGCTGCGCAAATACGCACAGGTTAACATGGGCAAGCCTGCGGTTGAGGTGGCGCTTAACAGGCTGTTGCGTGGTGAGGCAGGTGCTGAGGATATTGAAGTGCTGAGGGCAAACTGCTACTATGTGCACATGCTTATTGCACAGAATATACACAAAATGTACAGAAAACCACCAGAGGCTTTTGGTGTACTTGATAAGCTTGTGTTTTCACCTGATACCTATGTAGCAGCTCTAATATCATTGCTAAGTGTATATAAACCGCTGTATGCTGTAAATGTGGCATATAACAGCAGGTTTTATGGTAACAAAACTAAAGGAGGTAGATAAGGTGAGAGCAACTGCAGTAGTAGAGGATTTAAAAGACCTGGTGGCAGTAGCCATGATGGAAAGCGATATAAACGCAGATATAGA
>JALTPW010000007.1 GCA_026999335.1 Chromatiales bacterium | reverse complement strand
GGTGATGACAGCGATGAGTTTTTTCATACGGGCCTCGGCGGCGGGGTCGATGGGAAAAGCATAGCCTGCCGGGCGGGCAAAAAAAAGCGGGAGCCTTGTCCAATATGAAATGAGTCTGAAGGGAGGGGCCTGTTTCTAATATGAAATGAGTCTGGAGCGAGCTGAAGCGGGATCGGGTTCCGTTCATGATGGAAGGATGAAAACCATCATGAAACTCGAAGACCTCAAGACCATTGAACAACTTGAAGATTTCCTGTCAGGCACCCAGGCGGTAGCCTTTTCGGTCATCAGCGACAAAGATGCCTGCTACCGCTGGATTCAGGGGGAACTGGTCAAATTTCGCTACCTGCAATGTTCCCGCCCGGAAAAGGGGGTGGTGATCCGTTACCTGATGAAGATCAGTGGCTATTCCCGCCAGCAGCTGACCCGGCTGATTGCCCAGTATCGCAAGACAGGCCGCCTCAAACGCCGTCAGCGCACGACGGCCGGTTTCAAACGAAAGTACACCGAAAAGGATATCCGCCTGTTAGCGGCGATGGATGAGCGCCACGACACCCCCTGTGGCCCGGCGGTCAAGAAGCTCTGTGAGCGGGCCTGTGAGGTCTTTGGCCAGACGGAATACGCTACGCTGGCGTCGATCTCCGTGAGCCACCTGTACAACCTGAGAAAGTCCACCCCCTACGCCCGGCAACGACGGTACTTCGAAAAAACGCAAGCCAAGCCCTCAAAGATCGGCGAGCGCCGCAAGCCCCGGCCCGAAGGCCGCCCTGGCTATATCCGTATTGACACGGTACACCAAGGGGATTTGGACAAACAGAAGGGCGTTTACCACATCAATGCCGTCGATGAGGTCACCCAGTTCGAAGTCGTGTGTAGCGTTGAAAAAATCTCCGAGCGCTACCTCATTCCGGCCCTGGAACAGCTGCTGGCAACCTTCCCTTTCAAGGTGCTTGGCTTCCACTCCGACAACGGCTCGGAATACATTAACAAGCGCGTCGCCGAACTGCTGGAGAAGCTGCGCATCGAGTTCACCAAGTCACGTTCCCGGCACAGCAACGACAACGCGCTGGCGGAAAGTAAAAACGGGGCGGTGGTGAGAAAATGCTATGGCTACAGCCATATCCCGCAACGCTGGGCGCCGCTGATCAATGACTTCAACCAGCAGTATTTAAACCCGTACCTCAACTTCCACCGCCCCTGCTTCTTCCCGGAAACCCGCACCGATGCCAAGGGAAAACAGCGCAAGGTCTACCGCTACGAGAACATGATGACGCCCTATGACAAACTCAAATCACTCCCCAACGCCATGGACTATTTGAAACCCGGCCTCAGCTTTGAAATACTCGACGAACTCGCTCACCAGATCAGCGACAACCAGGCGGCGGACCAGCTCCAAAAGGCCCGCCAGACACTCTTCAAAACCATTCATGGACGGACCCTGAAAACCGGCTGACAGGACACGCTCTCACCCTCTCTTCAGACTCATTTATGGATTGGAAAATACTGGGTTAGCCTTGTCCAATATAAAATGAGTCTGAAGGGCGGGCGTGATTCCAGGGAGAAGTGAGCCTGAAGGGGGCCGGGATTTGGGATCATCGGAGGATGATCGTGAAGCTCAAGACCCAAGGGCTCCAGACCATGGAGCAAATCCGCGCCTCTCGGACCCACCAGTGCCAGCGTGGCGCCGTCGACAAGACCCGACCGGTCAAGGTCACGATCGGCGAGCGCCGCAAACCCCGTCCCGAGGGGCGTCCCGGCTGCCTGCGCGTCGACTCGGTCCACCAGGACGACCTCAATGGCATCAAGGACCTCTACCACATTAATGTGGAAGAACTCACCCTGACGCGCACAAACCTCCGGCGCCGGTTCGGGGCGAATCATGTTTATGATCCATTGATCACGCCACGGCATATGAAACGCGGAGGTCACGGAGTCACAGGGCCACAGAGAAA
>JALTPW010000006.1 GCA_026999335.1 Chromatiales bacterium | reverse complement strand
GGTTAACTCCGCTCGATCCACCAGATCGATCACCGCCTGCACCCGGTTCAGGTTTACCGGCCCATTGACCATAAACAGCTCATTGCGGGTCAGCTTGAGCCGGATCAATAAAAAGTTGACCAATTCGGCTGGGCAGTTGTGCGCCACTTCCAGACGCACCGTATCACCATAATGCCGTGCCGCCAGCTCACCCTCTACGGCACGCAGCAGGTCATCGATTTCTTCTTCATCGACAAACAGGTCGCTGTTACGCGTAACACGAAATTGATAGCATTCCTTGACCTTCATGCCGTGAAAAAGCTCACCGACAAAGGCGTGCAATACGGACGACAGGAAGACAAAATCATTCGGGCCGCTGGCGGTTTCTTGCGCCGGCATCTGAATCACCCGTGGCAGGGCGCGTGGGGCCTGCACGATGGCCAACCCACTGCTGCGACCAAAGGCGTCCTTGCCATTGAGGGAGACGATAAAGTTGAGACTCTTATTAAGCATGCGTGGAAATGGGTGTGCCGGATCCAGTCCCATCGGGCTGAGTATGGGTTGTAGTTCTTCTTGGTAATAGTGGTGTAGCCATTTTTCCTGTGCTTCACTCCAGTCATCACGTTTGACGAAATTGATGCCCTGCTCGGCCAGCTTGGGAAAAATCACCTCGTTGAGCACGCGGTATTGTTCTTCCACCAGCTCACTGGCACGAATCCGGGACAGACGTAGGGTTTCCTGTGCCGACATGTTGTCCGGCCCGGCCTGCGTGGAGCCCAGTTTCACCTTCTGCATCAGGCCGGCGACACGCACTTCGAAAAATTCATCCAGATTGGTGCTGGAGATGCACAGATAGCGCAGCCGCTCCAGCAGCGGCACGGTTTCCAGTTTGGCTTGTTCGAGCACACGGGCGTTGAATTCCAGCAGGCTGAGTTCGCGATTGATGTAGAGTTCGGGCTGTTTCAGGTCAGTGGTATCCAAAAGGAGTTCCTTTTAAAAAGTTTCCGGTCAATGATCAAACAAATATTTTACCATCCCCAAAAACCGGGAAATGGTGACACCGATGCCGCCGGCAGGGTAATGCAAGACACCGTTACCGAGAGCGGGGAGGGTTCAGCTTTTGGGTATTCCCCCTCATCTCGGCCTTCTCCTCCAAGGGGGAAAGGGTTGAATATGATCCGCCGTAGGAGCGGGCCATGCCCGCGAATAAACAATTTCTCCCTACCGAGGCTCGAAAATTCGAGGATTATGAAAATAGTATTCCCCCATACCCTCTATTAATAAGTACAGATTTATCGCGGGCATGGCCCGCTCCTACCATCAGGCAAATTAACAACGACATTATTTGCGTTTTTTCAGCGCCCTCTCCAGACGATCACAGAAAATCCGTAAGACCTTCAGCCGCGCATATTTTTTATCATTGGCCTCCACCAGCACCCAGGGTGCATATTCGGTGCTGGTGCGCTCGACCATGTCATTCACGGCCTGTTCGTAAAGATCCCATTTTTCGCGATTGCGGTAATCCTCTTCGGTGATCTTGTGGCGTTTGAAGGGGGTTTCCTCGCGCATTTTGAAGCGCCGTATTTGTTCATCCTTGCTGATGTGCAACCAGATTTTGGTCAACACGATGCCGTGATCCACCAATTGATTTTCAAAGTCATTCAGCTCGGCATAGGCACGCATCCATTCATCCTGCGAGGCAAAGCCCTCGACACGTTCCACCAGTACCCGCCCGTACCAGCTGCGGTCATAAATGGTGACGTGGCCTGCGCGGCTGATGTGCCGCCAAAAACGCCACAGGTAGTGGTGGGCATGTTCTTCATCGGTGGGTGCGGCCACCGGGATGATGTGATAATGACGCGCGTCCATGGCCGGCACCATGCGCCGGATCACACCCCCCTTGCCCGCCGCGTCCCAGCCTTCCATCACCATCACGCTGGAAACGCCCTTTTGCAAGGCCTTGCGGGTGAGGCGATTGAGCCGGC
>JALTPW010000005.1 GCA_026999335.1 Chromatiales bacterium | reverse complement strand
TAGTATTAGAGCGCGTATTTTTGTTGGGGTCAAGAACTTGGAACAGCTATTGCGGCTAGCACCCAAAGGACATGATAAGTCGCTCCTACCGCCGAATATCGCAGCTGGAGCCGCTCCTACAATCGAGGCATATCGACAGGCCAGCCCCTACGGCAATAGGTAATACCCCGTTATCACTTCATCGTGCAAACCCGGCCAGCGCGGGATGATCAACCTGTCAGTAACTTGAAGTTGTGCGTAGAAGGGTTCGGTTGCTGTACAGCCACCGCAGGCTTCCCCGATATAGACGATGGGACGCTCTGTCCCTCATGCCTCGGCCAGTGACTCGATCACCGGGTCGGCATACGGCGGCCATGAGACCAATAAGACCTCGACCTCAGGATGACAAGCGATGGCAGCGAGCGCATCAAGGGGTTTGACGGGGTAAACCGCGGGGCGTTTGCCCCCACTTGGCTCTTGCATCATAATCTGTGGCGATCAGGCTCAAGCCGTGTGCACTTAAGGCCTTGGCCAGCCAGCCTGCTCCGGCCATCACTTCGAGGCATATCCGTTGAGCAATCCAATCGGCCAGGTCTCGAGTCCAGGTGGAATCGACCATCGACCACATACCGTGCTTTCGCTGAGTTCGCGAGCGGGCCGACCGGATAGCACGTTCAATTTCATCGCTTTCTATGATGTCGATATCACCAAAATCGGGCGCTCGCCTAGGGATCTCTTGTCTGGCCAGGGCTTCCATGAATTCACCAAGGTGGTCAAGCTGTTTGAGGAAGTGCACAGGTGTCGGATATTGGGTGCGCGCAAGCGTGATCTGATTCAGGACTTTCTCAAAGCTAGGTGGTGGAAAAAACATTGCGAGGGGTGGGTTAGAGCTGAGGTCTGAGGGTTGGGGACTAAGAGCCGGTATTCTTCGTGAAATAGGTCACTTCAGGTAATCCTTCGAAAGGATCGTCTGAGGTCACCAGTGGCACACCGGCCTGCCGGGCTGTTGCATAGATAATCGCATCGGCGAACAACAGACGGTGATTGAGCGCCAGGTCGGCGGCCTGGAGGGCCAATGAGGTACTGAGTGGGATGATCGTTCCTTGTTCAGTCAGGGCGACAGCTTCCAACGCCGGAGTTTCACCCCTTTCTCGTTTTGCCCATTTGTAAAGCTCGAACTGGAGAGAGGTTGGAATAACCAATTCTTCAGTTTCCTCCAGGTAGGGCTGAAATTGATCCGCCAGCCGACCATCGGTGAGCCATTCGATCCAGCCGCAGGTATCGACGAGACAAGCCACTACACCCGATCCCTGCGGTCACGATATCTGTTGGGATTAGCACCTTTAAATAGACCTCGCGCTTCATCCAGAGAGCGTTGAGGTATGAGTTCGATGACGTCTCCCTTGGTAATCAAGGTAAACGTCTGCCCCGCTTGCAGATCGAGTTTCTCTCGAATGGCCTTGGGAATCGCCAGTTGGTACTTGCTGGATAAGGTTGCTGAGACCATATTCAGGCCTTTACGTTTTTTTGCATCGATTGGAATAACGTAAAATATAGCAGATTCTCCGGAACCGAGGGACAAGTAAAGTGGACCCATGCCCTGGCCAGTGACTCGATCACCGGGTTGACTACCCTGTACCCTGAGGAGCGGGCCATGCCCACGATGGTTTCTGCCCAAGACTTCAACAGCGCACATGATAGGAGCACTTTTAAGCGCGGCCGATCAGATGCGCCTTGGCACCTCGCATACGCCAATCGAACGATTTAGGCTGGTGACAAAGCACATAGCTGGTTTTGCCGGCTTTGGCTTTGCCCCTCCCCTTGGTCTGCCCAACTGCAACAGCAAAGGGATTGTCGGCATTGTATTCCGCTGTTGTCATAGGAAGACCGATCACCAATGATGTTTTTGCGTTGAAAATACGGGGAGAAAGCACTAGGAAGGGATGAATTCTGGTGTTGGGCTTCGTTCCTCAGCCCAACCTACGC
>JALTPW010000004.1 GCA_026999335.1 Chromatiales bacterium | reverse complement strand
GAAGAGGGCGTGACCGCCTTGCAGATGGATATCAAGATCACCGGCATTACACGCGATATCATGGCGCAGGCGTTGGGTCAGGCTAAAGAAGGTTATCTGCATATCCTCACTAAAATGAACGAGGCGATCACCTCGCCGCGTGAAGAGATGTCCGAGTTTGCACCGCGCTATCTGACCATTAAGATCCATCCGGACAAGATCCGTGACGTGATCGGCAAGGGCGGCGCCACCATTCGTTCGATTACCGAGCAGACCGGCGCCAGCATTGATATTGAAGACGACGGCAGCATCAAAATCGCCTCCGTGGACAGTGCCGCCGGCGAAGAGGCACTGCGTTTGATCGAGCAGATCACCGCCGATGTCGAAGTGGGCAAGATTTATGAAGGTAAGGTCGCCAAATTGATGGATTTTGGCGCCTTCGTCACCATCCTGCCGGGCAAGGACGGACTGGTGCACATTTCGCAGATCTCCGACGAGCGTGTCGAAAATGTCAGTGACAAGCTGTCAGAAGGCGACGTGATCAAGGTCAAGGTGCTGGAGATCGACAAGCAGGGCCGCATTCGCCTCAGCATGAAGGCGGTGGGTGTCGAATAAGGTTCCTGTTATGTGACAAAGAAGGGGCCGGATGGCCCCTTTTTTGCGTAGATAAAGGTGTATCGTCTATTTCAGGTTGTTTTACAAATTGTTTCAGCCAACAGGATAAAGGGTAAAGAGTAATGACACAGGGAATTCGTAAGGCTGTCTTTCCCGTTGCGGGTATGGGCACACGTTTTTTGCCGGCCACCAAGGCAAATCCCAAGGAAATGTTGCCTATCGTCGACAAGCCACTGATTCAGTACGCAGTGGAGGAGGCGGTGGCCGCCGGTGTGACCGAGCTGATTTTTGTCACCAGCAGCAGCAAGCGTGCCATCGAGGATCACTTCGACCGTAATTTTGAACTGGAATATGAGCTTGAACAGCGTGGTAAACAAACCTTGCTGGATATCGTGCATGACATTCTTCCTTCCGGGGTGAACTGCGTCTATATCCGTCAACCAGAGGCGTTGGGGTTGGGTCATGCCGTGCTGTGTGCGAAGAGTGTTGTCGGTGATGATCCGTTTGCAGTCATCCTGGCCGATGACCTGATCGATGGTGGCCGGCACGGCTGTCTTTCACAGATGACCGAATTGTTTACCCGGCAGCAGTGTAGTCTGTTGGGTGTGGAAGAAGTCGATGCGCAGGAGACGGACAAGTACGGCATCGTACGGCTGGAGAAAAAGAGTCAGCGGCTTGGGCGCGTTGAACAGATTATCGAAAAGCCGCGAATCGACGAGGCGCCATCGAACCTGGCCGTTGTCGGCCGCTATATTCTGACACCACGGATCTTTGCCCTGCTTGAAAATACCGACAAAGGCACGGGTGGTGAGATCCAGCTGACGGATGCCATTGCCGACCTGCTTGAGGAAGAGGTGGTCATGGCCTATCAGTTTGACGGCCAACGCTACGACTGCGGTAGCAAGCTCGGTTACCTCAAAGCCACCGTGGAATATGCCTTGAAACATCCGCAACTCAAGGGTGAGTTTCTGCAGTACCTGAGAGGTTTTTGCCTGCCAGCGGAGTGATGGTATGCCGTTATGTGCGATCATTTTTGTGTGCTGCGAGCAGTCTGTCCATTTCCATAAAGACATCCGCGAGTGTGTCGGCAATGGTGCTGTGCTCTCCTGATATCAAACAGCGCTGGAGGCGGCTGGCCGCTGCCCGTAATTCCTTGGCATCACAATAGCCCAGGCCGCCGAAGAATTTGTGCGAAATCTCCTGCAGTTGTTGCCAGTCTTTCGCAGTGCTGACGGTTTGCATTTTGGCTCGGACATCCGGTATTTCCTTGATCAGCATGGATGTTAGTGATGTTTGTATAGGCGGGGGGGTGTCTGTACCGGCATCTACTGAAGGCGGGGTCATTATACAAGTCATTGCTAACGATTCAGGCTGAGCACAGAGCTTTCTTATCAGTGCAATCAAATGCTCATTGTCGGCGGGTTTGACCAGCATGGCATCAATTCCCGCCTGGAAATAACTTTCCCGATCCGTATCCAGAAGGCTGGCGGTGAGGCCAATAATAGGGATATGTTCATTGTCCACTTCCTGGCCCCTGATCCACTGGGCGGCCTGAATGCCATTCATTACCGGCATATGTATGTCCATGAGAATGGCGTCAAAAGACGTATTCCTGTAGCTGTCAATGGCCTCTTGGCCATTCTCGGTCAGAGATACTGATGCGCCAGCCTGACTAAGTATGTGTGCGACGAGCTTGGCGTTTATTTCATTGTCTTCCACAACCAGTATCTTATAGCCGGACAAACTGTCAATGGCATTACTGTCCGCTACTGTTTCCGCTGTTTGCTGAGGGCCGTGCGGGGAAAGCAGTGACTCCAGTGCAGAAATGATTTCTTGCTTGCGCAGGGGTTTGGGTATACAGAGACATCCGTATTGCTGATGCACGAAAAGAAGGGTGACAGGGTCGACACTGTTGACCAGCAGGATAATGTTGAAGTCGCTCTTGTGTTGCCGTTTACTGAGCAACGATTGCAGAAATTCCGTATCCTGACTGTCAAGGCTGGTCGCCATGATGACAATGTCGATCTTTGCGCCTGAGGTAATCTGTCGCAACAGGGTCTCTGGATGCTGGTGCGGGTAAACGTTTAAATTTGATGCTTTCAGCATATGCATGAGAGAAAGGCTGGATGTCTCATTGGGGTCATAAATGCCGACAGAATAGCCGCTAAACTGCGGCATAGGTGCCTGGTCGTCTTGTTTGCGTTGCAGTTTATGGCAGTGAATAGTGAACCAAAAGGTCGCACCGTCACCCTCGCGACTGTCAACGCCGATGACGCCGCCGAGTAATTCCGCCAATGAGCGGGAAATGGCCAGACCCAGCCCGGCCCCCTTATACTGACGCGCCATTGAATCATCGAGCTGTTCAAAACTATGAAACAGCCTTTTCTGGTTTTCTGCTGAAATGCCGATGCCCTGATCGGTGACGGAAATTCTTATCAGGACGCTATCATCGGTTTCTTCTTCCAGCATGGTGCGAATGACAATGAAACCTGCTGGAGAAAATTTGATGGCATTGCCAATAAGATTCAGCATGATCTGGCGAATGCGATCCGCTGCCGTGAAAAGGGTTTCAGGAACGTCCTGATAGAAAAGTGATATCAGTTCGATTCCTTTGTCCTGTGCGGCCGGGGCGAGCAGCGACAGTGCATCATCGATGGTGCTTCTCAGGTTGCAGAAGGATTTCTGTAGCGTCAGCTTTCCAGCTTCAATCTTTGAAATATCGAGAATGTCATTGAGCAGATGAAGGAGGTTGTCCGCGGATTTTTCGATGGTTTCAATATAATCTTGTTGCTCGCTACTGAGATGGGTTTTTTGGATGAGCCTTGTGAAGCCGAGAATGCCATTCAGCGGTGTACGCAATTCATGGCTCATGTTGGCGAGGAAGACAGATTTTGCCTCGCTGGCGGCCAGGGCTTTCTGGCGTGCCTGCTTTAGCTCGGTATTTTGTTGTTCGACGGTCTGAATGGATTCATGTAATCCTGCGGTGGCTCGGTCAATCTGTTGTTGGAGATTTTTGCGTGATTTACGCAGAACCGTTGCCATGGATTGGAAACCTTCTTCCAGGGTGCGCATTTCACCCGTTGACTCCTGTTGGATATGGACATCCAGATTGCCGCGCTGTATTTCTTCCGCAGCACGGTGAAGTTTCAGCAGGGGGCGTGTCAGTCCACGGCCAAGCCGGGTGGCCAATAGCAGGCTGAGGACGATACCCAGAAAGGTAATCAGTACGGAATTGATAATGCTTTCATTTTTTTCTGTCTGTAGTGCCTCAAGGGACAGTTTGACCGCCACCCAGCCCAGTGTCTCTTGTGTGGGGTTCGCGTTGTCTTCCTCCGTATAGAAGGCCTCATCCTCATCCAGATTGGTAATGATCTGTTGGATGATCGGTTGACTGAAGATGCGTACTTTCTGCCTTTTGTCGTTATCTGTCTCTGCCAGCTTGTTGTGAAAATCCAGTAGCGTGGCTCCCCGCTTGTCCGTGATGATGATGGTCACGACATCACCTTCTGACAGGGCCTGCTTTGCCAGTGCTGCGAGGATTTCCCGGTTTCCGGAAAATACGGCGTATTCACTGGCGCTGGCAAGATGGCGGGCCAGCGCCTGTCCGTGATTGTTGAGCGCATAGTCGAGGCTTTGCAGCTGGGAGTGAATGAAATAGGTCGACAGTACAAGTGCAATACCCGTAACGGGTATCAGTGCCAATAGCAGAATACGGCCCTTGATGCCTAAATTGATCATTGGTCTTTACGCTCAAGCCGGTTGATTTGTCGCGCCAGCCGTGGTGCAGAAAGATCGGTGTAGCCGAATGAACGCGCGACTTGTTTATTGATAGCGACGGAAAAATAGCGAGGCGGGGCCTCGCCGAGCAGGCGGTGATCTCCGTGCCGGGCCAGGGCGAGGAGGGCCTCGCCGGTTTGCTGGCCGATCTGCCCAGGAGTCGAATAGGCGGCAGCCAGGGCGCCGGCCCGGACATAGGCGTGTGAGAAACCAATGACTGGGATACGTCGCCGATAGGTGCTGAGGAGGATGTTGCGCAGTGTGCGGCGGTTGAATATCAGTGAGTCGGGCAGGGCCAGCAGCACATCGCTTTGATCCAGCAGACGGGATAGTTCGCGCATCAGCTTGTCCGGATTGTTGATGTTCGTGGTGATGAGGGGGAGGCTGAGGGCCTCCGCAGCCTGTTGCAGGTTGCTGTTAATGGCCCGGCTGTCCGGCCCCAGCGGTACGCCGATGCGTTGCGAGCTGCCCAGCAGCAGACGGGTGAGAAGCAGTTGCCGGCGTATCGGCTGGTCGAGCAGGATGGCGCTGATCTTCCGTTTCGGGTCGGTGCTGGCTCGCCGGCTGGCGGCGTAGCTGGCGCGGGGCACCAGGGTGGCCAGAATCGGCGTACGGCCCGGCAGGCGGATAACACTGTCCGTGGCGTGGATGCCGATGGGTACCAGCAGGTCGCTGTTGGCGTCGATGGCCGCACTGTGCTGCCGGAATTGTGCCAGACTGACGGTCTCCAGATGTAGCTGTGGCAGATCGTTGAGACTGGCGTTGATGCCGTTGATGACATCCTGGTAGAGAGGCTTGTCGTGGCTGGGGATGAGGGTTACGCGCAGGCTTCCGGCAGCGGCGGGCTGCACCCACCACAGCAGCGTCAGAAGCAGCAGGGCGGAGCGCCATGACAAACCAAACCGGCAGATGCCAGGGCTTCGTCTGCCCGGTATCCCTGATGACATCTTTTGCTGCCGGGTTTTCACTGCATCAGTCGAGTTGCAGGGATACGGAGATATACTGCCGCCGTCCTGAGAGGTTGTCGGGCCGCCAGTCGGCGTATTCCTCATTCAGCAGATTTTGCACCACGGCGGCGACTTCTCCCCGGGTGCGCTGGTTGCCGAATTCCATGCCGGCGCGCAGGTCGATCCGTTTATGCGCGGGAACGGCCCCGCCTGAGCCGAAGCCGTCGCTGGCACTGACGAAGTAATAGGCCAGACTGCCATTAAGCCTTCCCGGCAGGCTCTGCATGGCAATGAGAGAGGAGATCTGACGGGGGGCGGTGTCGTCGCCTTCTCCGCGGGAGAGATTGGGAAAGTCGCTGTCGAGCCGGGTTATGGAATGGGACAGGCGGAGGCGCGTGGCGCGCCGGGGCCGGTATTCGAAGGCCAGTTCCGCGCCCTTGACGGTGGCGTTGCCGGCGTTTTCGAAGATATCGTGGAGTCCATCGAAGTAATCGCTGCTGTCTATGACCTTGGTCTTATCGATATTGATGAGGTTTTTGAACTCTTCACGGAAGAGCTTGATATCCAGGCTGATCCCCCAACGCAGCAGACTGGCCATATAACCCAGCTCAAAGGAGGTAATGGTCTCGGATTCCAGGTCTGGGTTGCCGACCCACTGGGTGCTGACGAAGTCCGTGGGGGTGGAGACGCTGGGGGGAAGTTGGTACCAGTAACTGTCGTACACGGCGATACGGAAATTGGCTTTCGCCTCGTTTAGGGTCGGGGTGCGTCGTGCGCGGCTGGCAGTGAGGCGGATGCTGTGCTCGGGGCTGAAGAGGTAGTTGATGCCGATGCGCGGCGACAGATCGGTACCGGCAAGATCCGTCTTTTCCCACATGGCTCCGGCATTGAATAACAATGTTTCCGTCAGGTGCCATTCCAGATTGCCGAACAGGCGGTATTGATCATTCTTGAGCACGTCCTCATCGCCAC
>JALTPW010000003.1 GCA_026999335.1 Chromatiales bacterium | reverse complement strand
GTGATTATCAATTTCACCACACCCACCGGTGACGAAACTCCGGGTACGGTGGTGGAGGTGGACGACGAACAGGTGCTGGTGGACTTCAATCACCCCCTGTGTGGTCATACGATCCATTTTGCCGTGGAGATACTGGCGGTCTCCAATACGCCGGCAGTGGCGGAAGAGTAACGGGATATCATTGATATGCAGATTCAACTGGCCAATCCGCGCGGTTTTTGCGCCGGTGTCAATCGCGCCATTGAGATTGTCGAGCGTGCCCTTGAACTCTTTGGTGCGCCCATCTACGTACGCCATGAGGTGGTACACAACCGCTTTGTCGTGGAAGGCCTGAGCGAGCGGGGGGCGCTGTTCGTCAATGAGTTGGATGAGGTGCCGGCGGGTGCAACGGTCATCTTTAGCGCCCATGGCGTGCCCAGGGCGGTGCGGGACGAGGCCGAGGCCCGCGGGCTGAAGGTGTTCGATGCCACCTGTCCGCTGGTGACCAAGGTGCACATGGAGGTGGTGCGTCATCAACAGGCAGGCCATGAAGTGGTACTGATCGGCCATGCGGGGCATCCCGAGGTGGAAGGTACGCTGGGCCAATATGAAGGCAAGGGCATGTATCTGGTGGAGACGCCGGACGATGTGTTGACGCTGGCGGTCAACCGTCCTGACCGCTTGGCCTTTGTGACCCAGACCACCCTGTCTCTGGATGATACCGAGCAGGTGATCGATGCCTTGCGTGCGCGTTTTCCCGCTATTATCGGGCCGAAAAAGAAAGATATCTGTTATGCCACACAGAATCGCCAGGACGCGGTAAAGGCCCTGGCGCGCAGCTGCGACCTGGTGCTGGTGGTGGGTTCGGCCAACAGTTCCAATTCCAATCGCCTGCGTGAGCTGGCGGAGCGCCTGGGCAGCGATGCCTATCTTATCGACGATGCCAGTCAGATCCGGTCGGCGTGGTTAGTAGGGCATTCTGCGGTTGGCGTGACGGCGGGGGCCTCGGCGCCGGAGGTGCTGGTTGTCGAGGTGATCGAGCGTTTGCAGGTATTGGGCTGTGGTGAGGTGGTGGATGCCGAGGGCCGGGAGGAGACGGTGATGTTTTCGTTGCCCCGTGAATTGCGCTCGGGATGAGCCGGGAGGGCAGGTTTCGTAGGGTGGGCACGTCTTTCTGTGCCCACGCGGTTGGGCAGTGTCCACCCTGGCGTGTGCCCACACAGTTGGCGCATATTCTGCGTGGGCATGAAAAACCTGCCCACCCTACCAGGATGGGTGGGTCTGATTCCATTTCCAGTTATTCCGAAGAGTTCGAGCTGGTGCGCTGGCGCAGTGGTGTTATCTACAAATTTGTTTGAAAATCCGCATGTAGGGCATCGCCCATCATTGTGCATTTACGGAATTCATTCGGTGGGCAGTGCCCACCCTACGGGGGAGATACAGAAATGGACATGCCATTAGCCATCCGCGCGGTCACCGAGTGCCGCGATCTGAGCCGCGAGGAAATGCGTGCGGTGATGAACACCATTATGACCGGCGAGGCGACACCGGCACAGATCGGCGGCTTTCTCATTGGCTTGCGCATGAAGGGCGAGACCATCGACGAAATTACCGCCGCCGCCGAGGTGATGCGCGAGCTGGCCACCAGGGTCGATGTACAGGGTGAGCACATTGTCGATATCGTTGGCACCGGTGGCGACGGCAGCAGCACCTTCAATATTTCCACCGCCAGCTGTTTCGTGGTCGCCGCCGCCGGCGGCAAGGTGGCCAAGCACGGCAACCGTTCCGTCTCCAGCAAATCCGGCAGCGCCGATGTACTGGAGGCCGCCGGGGTGAACCTCGACCTGGGGCCTGAGCAGGCGGCGCAATGCGTCGAGCAGGTGGGCGTGGGTTTCATGTTCGCACCCAAGCACCACGGCGCCATGAAACATGCCATCGGCCCGCGCAAGGAAATGGGCGTGCGTACTATTTTCAATGTGCTGGGGCCG
>JALTPW010000002.1 GCA_026999335.1 Chromatiales bacterium | reverse complement strand
GCCACGGATTCAGGTCGTACTAAAAAATTAAGGTACTGCATCATGGTTCAGGCGTTGCTGGTTATTCTCGTTTATGTGGTCTTTCCCATCAGTATTCTGGTGTGGGCCTACCTGCGCTACAAACACGGTATCAAGCCGCACATGGGTGAATATGCCCTGGTGGCCTTTGCGATTTCCATGATGCTGTTACTGGCCTTTTCCTCCAACTGGGGTACCTCGGATCAGGATCAGCGCGATGTGCGGCAGATCGTCGACACGTTGATCGAGCGCTATGATTTTCCCGTGCAGGGAAAATTTCAGGATCGTCCCGCGGTGATGGGCGAGGCGCAGCCGCGGCGGCTGGTGATCACCATCTATGGCGTCATCGAACGTGAAGAGCAGGATAAGGTGCTGGAGGTGCTGCGCAAGCTGCGCCGGCAGGTGGCTGGTAAGGCCATTGTGGTTCGCTTCATGCGCGAGGAAGTCTGGGAGGAGGCCGCGGATGGCTCTCGCCAGCCGCGCCGTGACCGCGAAGAGATGATGCGCAAGGCGCGGATAGAGTAGTTCGAAAAACATGCCGAGCCCTGCGGTAACACGGGCTGCGGGTTGCCGGGCGGACTGCAACGGTTGTGCCCATCGCGCCCTGTCGGCACGGGCCAGTGAGACACAGAAGCTCAACTGGTTGACCTCTGCGTTGGCGCCATGGCGCGAATGTCTGGCGCCGATCCGTGTGGTGAGCGGCACACGGCGCTGGGCCTATCGTGACCGGGTGACGCTGACGGCGCAGTGGGTGATCGATGGGGATGCGTGTGGTGAATGGCGCATCGGCCTGATGCGGCGTGACGAGGTCATCGATATCCGCGATTGTCCGGTGCACAGTGTGCGGGTGCAAAAAGCCCTCGCCGCGCTGCTGCGAGTATTGCCCGCCGCGGCGCATTTTCCCCTTGCCTTCTATGTGCAGGCGGGGGCACAGATCACCCTGGTGTTAAAGACGGCGACGCCACCCGACAATGCCTGGTTCAATGCCGACACCGTGCAAGCCCTGCAACGGGCCGGCGTCGAGGGACTCTGGTTACAGCTGTTCCCCTCTGCCGGTAAACGCCTGTTTCACAAAAACGGCTGGCGTTTGTTGTGGGGCGTGCCGTATTCCACGGACGAGGCAGGCATGCGCTACGGGCCCAGCGCCTTTCAGCAGTTGATCCCGGCACTCTATGCCCAATCTCTCGATGCCGCGCGGGCATTTTTGGCGCCGGATGCGCATGCCCGGGTCGTCGATCTCTATTGTGGCAGTGGCCGCACCCTGCGGTGTTGGCAGCAGGCTGGCGCACGTGTGCTGGGGGTGGAGATTGGCGCCGAGGCAGTGGCCTGTGCGGCGCACAACGCCCCGAGGGTGTTGGTGTTGCGCGGCCCTTGCGCACAGCGTCTGCCGCAGGTGCGTGAATGGGTGGCGGCGCCCGGCGAACGTCTGCTGTACGTGAATCCACCGCGCAGCGGGCTGGAACCGGCGGTGCTCGATTGGATCTGCGAAGACTACCGTCCGCAGCGTATGGCCTATCTGTCCTGTAGTACCGGCACCCTGTCGCGTGATCTGCAACGTCTGTGTGTGGCGGGTTATCGAGTGGAGCGGCTGCAACCCTACGACTTCTTTCCGCAGACCTGGCATGTGGAATGCCTGGCCATGCTGCGGCGCGAGGCGTGACGAAAGTTGTTTATAGCGTCCCGCGGCTAGTAGCCTGATGAGCTTGCGAAACCCGAGAAGCTAGAGAAGGCTCACTCTCAGCCCCCCTTTCCTCGCGTTAACCATTTTTTGCCCACGGCCAAGGAGACTCGACCCACACCCTGAATCACCCGGGTTTCGCAAGTTCAACCCAGGCTACTTGTTTAGGTGTTTGAATAACGAAAACATGCCTGAATTTTATGGCGTTATAAAGACATCAAGGCGAATTGGCTTGTTTTTAGGTGATTGTCGAATGTTATTGCCTGATTTTTGG
>JALTPW010000001.1 GCA_026999335.1 Chromatiales bacterium | reverse complement strand
GAAAATGTAAGGTCTATTGAACAAACTGTAAAAGATAAAGCAAGAAAAAAAACGGAGAGAAAGGCACATAACGAAGTAGCAAGATCAGATGATGAGGCAACAATCACATAACGAATAAGGTTAGATTGTGTGAGGAACGAACCACAATCTGAACCGTTTGTTGGACAAGCCCGGTGGTGATGTGGAGTGATTGTTCTTTATTGAAAATATCTTTTTCGGGTTTGCTGGGTTTAAAGACTCGCGGTACCCAGCGAATCTTTAAACCTGTAATATCCTGCTGTTCTGGCGGCAACAGGGTGAGGAAACAGGCTATTTTAAGTCATTTCTGTGCTATTGATGGCGAGTGTATCCCTCAGTCTTGCGGACTGACTTTTTCTACCCATTAACGTTTACATTTACATCATCAATGTCACTCACCTCCTGTCACATTGCCTCTCGATTGGGGAAAGTAAACAATGGGGGTAGCCGTGTTTCAATCACCTTCATCGGGGCTCCGCAACAGGGACAGACCCACTGAGGGCGCTTTTTTATCCACCGCAATGCACGATTCGGATCAAGCCCCAACCGATACTGAAGCAAGCGAATCAGCCGTTTGCTGTTGGGGTGCAAATAGCCAAAATTCCGCGCCCGACGAAACCCCTTCGGCAGTACATGCTGCAGGATCAGCCACAAGAATGTTGTGCCGGTGACCGTCCGGGATTCCCATTGCTTTGTCTTGCTGTTTTGATAGCGAAAAGTCACTTTTCCATCTCGGCAGGCGACAATATCTTTCTCCTGGATCACACCCCGATAAAGATAACGGCCGAGATACACCAAGGCCTTCCCACCTGAACCGACCGATTTGCAATCCACCACCCATGTTTTGGGATATTTGGCGGGCAACATCAGACCTTCACGGATGATGGCCTCCAGCAGCTTGGCACGAAAGACCTTGGCCAGTGCCTTGTGGTTGAACAGGTAGCCTGTTTTGGCGTTGGCCTGGCCTTTCGTTCGCCAGAGTTTGTTTGTCACATCCATGGCCGCTGCTGGCATCACCAAATGCACATGCGGATGAAAATCCAGGCGTCGTGAATGGGTATGCAAGACGGCAATCGCTCCAGGTATCCCCTGAAGCTGTTTGTCGTTTTGAGCGAATGTCCGTACCGTCTCCCACACACACTGAATCATCAACGCATAGAGCTGGCGTTGGTGGCGCCACGCCAGCGGCCGAAACTCGGCAGGCAACGTGAAGGTCAACAGGAAATATGCCGCAGGCACCTGTTTTTTGAGCTGACGCTCCAGCCATTGCTGGCTCTCATGGTTCTGGCAGTGGGGACAGTGACGGTGGCCGCATGAGTGCGGTACTGTCAGTGTGTGATCACACTGAGAGCAGCCTGCCCACATTCTGAGGCTTTGAGGGGTGCGGCAGACCGCCATGGCAGTGAGTGCTTTGCGATGCGAAGGCAGAATTTGTTCCGAATATTGCCTCAGAAACGCCGACTCAAATTGCTTAATAAGGGATGAAAGCAGGATCATCTGACCGTCCCCCAGCCAATGGGAAAGGTATTCATCAAATCATTGATCAACTGTTTGGCATTCTGATCAGTATGCGATGTCAGATGGGTGTATTTGGCGGTGGTCAATAGGCTTCGATGGCCGAGGATCTTCTGCACTTCCAGCAGATCGACACCCGATTCGATCAGGTGAGTGGCGTAGCTGTGCCGTAAGCTGTGCAGGGTAATCTTTTTTTTATTCCACAGGCCTGTACGACCTTGCGTATCGTGGTTTGAACACCCCCCCGATCCAGCGGCGAGGTCGCCGTATGACTGCCCTTCAAGCCCCCCTTGCGATTCGGGAAGAGCAACACCGGATGACGATGCACCGACCAGAAGCGGCGAAGTAGATTCAGCGTAGCATCGGGCAGCGGCACAAACCGATCCTTATTGCCCTTGGCGTCACGGATATGGACGCGCTGACGTTTTGCATCGAGA